>CAZBSH010000032.1:0-21103 GCA_964494645.1 uncultured Christensenella sp.
TGATGACGGGATTTGAACCCGTGACCTCGTCCTTACCAAGGACGTGCTCTACCCCTGAGCCACATCAGCACAATCACCTTAATATTATACGTGATTATAAGCGGATTTTCAATATGAAAAAGAAAACATTAAAAAATAAAATTTTTGTGATTTCTATTGCAAAAATATAAAGTTAGATGTAGAATGTGTGTAAAGAGATCGATATAAAGTAAAATTTGATCATGTAAATGATCAAATAAGTTGTTTGAGACATAAGAAGGCAGTTTATAATAATAACAAGAAAGAGAACAGAATCGTCGGATGTTGTTCCGGAGGAGGTTCTCAAATGAATGCGGAAAGGTGTGATACCGATGTACAGTGAAGAGCCTGTAATGTTGGGCACACGTACACAGACCCGAAAATGAGATGCTTTGAGGTTTCTTAAGGGGATCGCAGAATAATATTTTTGAAAAGTCAGAGACGGTTTGGAAATATCTGCGGCGGCAACCGTAAAGAAGGTTGCAACAGGACATAGGTCCGATGAGGATGCCAACACAAGTAAGCGAGGAGCAACCGCTAATGTTGCGTGGGAATGTTTATTGGTGTACGGTGCCGAAAGAGTAAAATGAAATAAGCTTTATGGAAGCTTTCCATAAGTAATGCCGGAAGAATTTGTTTGTGTGCTAATAAAAGATTTCGAGGAAAGAAAAGTGGTGCATGAATGAATGGGCGGCGATAACCGACTGGGGGACGCATGACCCGAAGGCACGCTGAAAAAGATGGAAACGAGCGAAGCACATAAAGTATATCTAAAAAGATGTGAATAGGTAAAATAAGAAATATAAATAATAAGGAGCCTTGAGAAAGGCTCCTTTTGTTATCTGTTTACGAATCATTTTATAAATTAGCAGCAAGATATCTTCCAACGATATCATAACCGATATTTAAAAACAAAATGGCAGCACTGAGCGTAAAAACAGCCGTATTATAGAGGTTGCGGTTGGGGATTTTCATCATATTTGCAGAACCAATCACAAATAACACGGGGAAAATGACCGGGATAATATACCGTGCCTGAACGCCGTTGATGGTATTTGAGCCGACGGGCGTGAAAGCGATATACATAGAAGAGGCCACACAAATGATTGTAATAAACACGAGCAGCAGGGTGCGTATTTTGTGGGGAACAGTTGTGGTAAAGCGATCGAATTCGTTTCGGTCGGTAAAAGCAACGAACCAAAGAAGCACGAGGAGTACCTCGTAAAGCAGTCCTTTTCCCAAATAGGCAAAGGAGGTTATGTACATCTGGGCATTTCCAATAGAGAGGTAAGAGGGCAGGAACTCCGCTATCGTTTGGATATATGCAAACGGATTGGCAAGGATATATGCGATCTGCTCCGAAGCGTTCACATCGCTTCCGCCGCGTACATCGGTGATATCCGAGCCGCCGGATAAAAGCGGCAGGATAAAGGCGGCGAGAACAGCAAGAATCGCAATGGCAATACTTGTGCGGTAAATCAGATAGGTCTTTCCGGAAGAAAATTTTGTTTTGGGCATGAAGAACAGGAGCGCAATCAACGGAAAATAGACCGCTTTTGGGATCACACTTATGGTCATTGCGGCGAGCATAATGATCCAGTTACGGATCGAAAGTTTTTTATTGGGCTCTTGCAGTTCTCCGAAAAACCAGGCAAGACCCAGCATCAGGAATCCTGTGACCCAGGTGTCATAGCTGAAATTGGATGCCAGATAGACGTTGGTAGGAAGCAAAGCGATCAATATCAGTATCATCTTGCCGGATTTGATTTTGCGGATCGCAAAGAAGCAAAGCGCTGCAAACAGAACAAGGATAGCGATACGCGCGAGGATCAGGATATTATGAAAAGAGAGGCTGAACATCCGGCCCAAAAACAAAGCGATTGCTCCGGGAAGATAGGCGACATTGTCCACACGTACTCCGGGATTCGGCTTTGTATAAGTTACGCCATCCTGATATTGCTGCTCCATCTGTCCGTAGACTGCCTGCTGGTCTGCAAAAGCAAAGGTATTTGGATGGATGCGTTCGATAAACGCGATATCGGCGTCTGTGATACGCGCATCCTCCCCAAAGTAAGACAGTTCCAGCGTCTTGGCATAATGTGTTTCGTCGTCCCACGACATACATGCGATCGTAGTGGGGGTCAGGGTAGCGATCATAACGGCGGCTGTCAGAAAAATAAGCAAAAAGAAATATTCCGGTTTTTTGCCGGCATGTTTGTAAAAAAGTATGGCCATAGAAATCATAAAGCCAACAGCTGCTACACATACAAAATAAAGCGGGTGCGGCGTACGGTGAATCAATTTAAGTCCCACATACAATAATATGCATAGAACAACAATAATACCGGCAGTGACGCCTATTACCTTGCCTGTTTTACGCGGATGACCTTTGATGTATTTCCCGGCGGCGTATAGACGATTTTTGATTTTGGTAAAAATGTTGAAGTATACCAACAGGAAAATAAGTATAAACAAGATGGCGAACATGCCAAATAAGCGTGCAATATTCCAGGTTTCGGAAGAAAGGACAACGATATCAGCAGGCGTGTCTGAAGTCTGGATGGAATCAAGGCGGAAGGGCTGATTGATATCGATCCGAAGCTCAGGGTAGATGCCCGCGGGAATATTGACGACCACGTCCGTAGAGCCTTCCTGCATATGCTGGAGCCGCGACGAATATTGGCTATAGCGACCAAGCTCGTCGGGATAGAAGATCTGTACATGCTCAGATTTCGCCAATGGATTTGAAAAGGAAATACGTACGGATGATATGGTCCGGGGTTGTCCGTTCTTTGCAAAGTTCGCATAATACTGCGGGTCTTCGCTGGTTGTGGAGAAAACACCATCCTGTAACCGGGCATTTTTAAAAGTAAGGTCTTCTGTATGGAGTTCGCTCTGTACCGGACCGTTAAATTGGTAGTGTATCAGCGGCGGATTTGTTTGATGGATCACGACTTCCATGACCAGCGCAATAATCAATGCAGCAATCAACACGGCGATACACTTTTTCACAGTACTTTTCATATCATAACTCCCATAAACTGTAGTTGAATTCTATATCAAAACGAACAACAAAAAATGATAAACACTACCATATTGTAATATAAGGGATATCCACTGTCAAACATAAGAAAACATGAACAAGAAGATAGCAAATGGAACGAAAATATGCTAGAATAACAGTATATTTCTGATGGAATCATAAAAACGGAGACAATATGAAAGAATTATTGATTTTTATCCCTGCGCATAATGAGCGGGATAATATTGAAAAGGTAGCAAAGGACTTGCGCGAGCATTGTCCGGAGTATGATTTTGTTGTGATCGACGACGGATCGACGGACGATACGGTTGAGGTGTGCAGGAACAATCATATCCCGGTGATGCCGATGCCCGTGAACCTGGGGCTGGATGGCGTATTTCAGACAGGAAACAAATACGCTTATTTGAACGGTTATAAGCGAACAGTGCAGTTTGATGGGGATGGACAGCACAATGCAAAATATATTGCGGCATTGATGCAAAAGATGGACGAAGGATATGATATTGTTGTCGGTTCTCGTTTTGTAAGCGAAAAAAAGCCGGGGGGTCTGCGAATGGCAGGATCGCGTATCATAAGCGCGGCATTTAAGCTGACGACAGGGCAAAGGCTTAACGACCCAACTTCGGGTATGCGCCTTATTGATCGCAACGTCATGAAACAGGTGGCCTATGATCCTAACTGTGGTGAAGAGCCGGATACATGGGCGTATTTTGTGCGCAAAGGCGCGAAACTCACGGAGGTTCAGGTGGAAATGAGTGAGCGAGAGGCAGGACAAAGCTATTTGACTTTTGGACGCTCCATTGCTTATATGTTCCGCATGATGGTTTCTATGATCTTCATCAACTTGTTCCGTGGCGGGAGGGAAAAATAATGGCGTTTGTATTGCGGATCGTGCTGATCGTTATTTCTATATTGGTATTGGTATATGTTCTTAATAAAATCAGGAAATCCAAGTTGAATATCCCGGATTCTATTTTTTGGATCGTATTTGCAATCCTGCTGTTGCTATTGAGTGTTTTTCCGCAGATCGCCTTTTTCTTTGCGGGGTTATTGGGGATCGAGTCGCCCTTTAACTTTATTTTATTATTCGTTGTAGGGTTGTTTATCATCAAAATGTTCTTGATGACGATCAAAATATCAGAGCTGACGGAGAAGAACAAAGCGATGGCGCAAAAAATTGCTTTTGAGGAATTTTCAAAGCAGGAGAAGACAGATGAATGAGTTTTCGCACAGCTATGCTGTTTGTGCCTATAAAGAAAGTCCTTATCTGAAGGAGTGTCTTGCGTCATTGGCGGTGCAGGAGGCGGCTTCGCCTTTTTTTATCGCAACTTCTACGCCGAACGATCATATTGAAGCGCTCGCAAAGGAATTTGAGGTTCCGCTTTATGTGAGCAGCAAAGAAAGCGGGATTGGTCGTGATTGGAATTTTGCGCTTTCGCGTGTGGAAACGGATTTTGTAACGATCGCGCATCAGGATGATGTGTATTTGCCCGGCTATGGAAAAATGCTGCGGCAATATTATGGACAGGCGAAAGATCCTATTTTGTTTTTTACGGATTATGGCGAATTGCGCAATGGGGAAGAGGTTTATGAAACGAGCCTTTTGCAGGTCAAGCGTAAGATCAATGGTCTTATTAGGGCAAAGGCTTTTTGGCACAGTAAATTTATGCGTAACCGTGCGCTTTCTTTGGGAAACGCCATTTGTTGCCCGTCTGTATGCATGAACAGAAAACGTTTCCCGAATTTTCTTTTTGAAGAAGAGATGGGGAGCAATCTTGATTGGGATGCGTGGAGCAGGCTGGCAAGCGAACGGGGATCGTTTGTGTATATTCCGCAGCCGTTGATGCTGCACCGCATCCATGAAGAATCGGAGACCACAAACCAATTAGAGGATGGGAAGCGCTTTGCGGAAGATTTTGAGATGTTTCAGCGTTACTGGCCAAAATCGGTCGCCAAAATGATCATGCGTAAATACACTGCCAGTGCGGACAGCAACAAAATAAATGAATAAAAAAGAAGCGCCTATATAAGCGCTTCTTTTTTATATCAAGCCTTTTCTTTGATGGCTGCCCGCTCGAACAATATCAGGAACAGCAAAATCAAGCCGACTGCGATCAAGATATGACCGATGCCCGCGATTCCGGCGATCATTGCGGTGCTCGCCTGACCTTGCACCTGCAATATACCTTTGATAAGCATTGTGATTGCGGCGACCACGATTCCAATATTATATATTGCGAAGAAAGGTTTCCACTTTTTACTCATGGAAAGAGAAAGAGACTGTTCGAAGAGCGCAACCAGCAAAAAAATGACCATACCCAGCACCAATAAGTGTGTGTGCACTGTGCTAAGCGCGGTGATTCCCTCAAAACCGCTGAGCTTTGTAAATTCGCGAAAAAAAACACCCGCAGCAAGTCCCGCGATTAGATAAATAAAGGCAATTTTAAAATTCTTTTTCATAGATCATACCCCCATAAAAGCAGCCGGTCATTCTATTGATCCGGCAATTGTATTTGGATCAGCAAAACCAATTAGCTTTTTAATAAACTATTTTATTGACGGATAAAAGAAAATTTATATGTTTGATAAAAAATCGGCATAGCTTGTGCTACACCGATTCTTTTATCAGACAATTGTTGTGTGTCACTGATTATTTTTTGCAGGCAAGCTTGCCGGAGCACGCTTCTGCAAATAGGGCGATACCGCCTATGATCAGATAAAACGCGAAAACCCACTCGATCGTAAACCAACCGGCAATAGGCGCACAGATAATCAGGATACCAAGTACAAGGTTGATAATACCGCTTGCAAGGATCCATCCCGCGCCGGGTTCGCCGGCTTTTTTAAATGCGCCGTATGACGAAATCTGCGTAATTCCGCCGAACAGTGCAAAGAAGCCGATGAAGAATGAGAACAACGATAGCATATTCAGTGCGCCGAACTGTGTGCCAAGCGCCTGGGCAAGGATCAATATGCCAAGAAGCGCAAAAATGATACCGTTCGCAAGAGTCCATCCGTTTCGGTATTCCGCAGCGGTTTTGGCATAGACAATGACTTGAAAAACACCGTAGATAATAAAACCTACCGTGATCAAGTAAGCGATCCCAAGACCGGCGATCAGCGGTGCCATAAGGATCAGAACGCCGATGATGATCATACAAATCGCGATAATAATACCGGCGGTTTTGTTGCCGCCTGCCATCGTTTTTGCCATGTTGTTAAGGTTCATTCTGGATTTGGGTTGTTCGTCCTGACCATTTTGAGCATTTGTGTTTTCTTCACTCATTTGGATGATTCCTCCTATAAAAAGTTTGTCTATTGATAACCATGCGCAATGATTCATTAACATTAATTATATAATACATCACCGGGGTTGTCTATGTGTTGAGTCGTAAATTAAACATATTTTGGCGCAAAAAAGTAAAAAATGAGACCGCCGCACAGTGGCGCGGCGGTCTTTTGTTTATGCCAGTATGGTTCCGTCCGTATCTACGGTGACGATACTCCATGGGATTGTTTTCCCTGAACGCTGCAACGCGTCGGTGACAGCTTTGACAATACCGCCACAGCAAGGCACGGACATGCGTACGACCGTGATGCTTTTGATGTTGCTATGCTGCAAGATATCTGTGAGCTTGTCGGCGTAGTCCACATCGTCAAGTTTTGGGCAGCCGATGAGTGTGATCTTTCCTTTGATGAAATCCTTATGAAAGTTTCCGTAGGCAAAGGCGGTACAATCCGCTGCTATGAGCAGGTTCGCATTTTCAAAATATGGCGCATTTGGCGGAACGAGCTTGATCTGTACAGGCCATTGGGAGAGCCGGGAGGCGAGATCAACGCTTACCTGCGGCTCCGGGGTGGCGGAGTGGTGCTCGATACGTTTTGATTGTGTTCCCGGACATCCGCACGGAAGCGGTTGTGATTTTGCTTTCATGTTGCGTTTTACTGCCTCTGCGTCATATGGAGCGGCTTCGCGCTCTTCAAAGGAAATCGCATCGGTCGGGCACGCGGGCAGACAGTCTCCAAGCCCGTCGCAATAATCGTCGCGCATAAGTTTTGCCTTGCCGTTTACAAGACCGATCGCTCCTTCGTGGCAGGCGTCTACACAGATACCGCATCCGTTGCATTTTTCTTCGTCTATGGTAATGATTTTACGTTTCATGATTTTTCCTCGTTTCATTTGATATTTGATACGATTAGTATAACCGAATACGTATCCATGCAATGTTGCAATTGCAACAAAAAAGACGGAGGATACTCCGCCTTTTTATGAAAACTGTTTTACCACGGTTCGCCCGGGCATTTGTCAGTCGGACCTTCACGGTTCAAATAACCGGTGGTTCCGTCCGCCTTCACAAAACTGACATAGACCTGTTTGTCTTTATCACCGGCCTGTTTTGATGCCTCCGCGATTGCCTGATCTTTTTTTAAATCGTCAAAATATTCCTCTGTCCCGAATTTAGGGTCTCTTACAATAACTTTATACGTCATAATCAATTCCTCCCTTCTCTTAAACAATATCTCTTGGTATATATATATCCACCAACAGAACGTCTAAAACCATATTTTTATAAAACAAAAATAATTTTAATGAAAAAGAGGCTTTGCCTTTATACGATCTTAATACCGGAGGGAGCAACCCTAATACCGTCTTAATTTGCTTGCGCTTATAATCAGAACGTACAAGAAAATTTGGTTTATGGGAAAGAGAAGGGAGAATCATCATGGGTGTGATCATCACGGTGATCGGTATCGCGGCAGCTGCGCTTTTTGTGTATCTGTTTGTTGTCCTTATGCGGGGTGACAAGCAATGAGCAATCAGATTTTACAGTATGTGCTGTACCTTGTTATTCTTGTTGCGCTCGCCATACCGCTTGGCAAGTATATCGGCAAGGTTATGAACGGAGAGAAAACATTTCTTTCAAAGGTCCTGATTCCGGTAGAAAATGTTACGTACAAGATACTGCATGTGAACAAAAACGAGGACATGGGTTGGAAAAAATATGCGGTGTGCTGTGTATTGTTCAGCGCATTTGGTTTTGCGATCCTGTTTTTTTTGAATATGGCACAGGGTTTCTTGCCACTGAATCCGGAAGGGCTTGACGGAACATCAGCGCATTTGGCGTTTAATACGACGGCGAGCTTTGTGAGCAATACAAACTGGCAATCCTATTCGGGGGAAAGTACGCTTTCTTATTTGACGCAAATGCTTGGTCTTACCGTGCAGAACTTCGTTTCGGCTGCGACGGGGATTGTGGTATTGTTTGCGCTCATCCGCGGATTTACGCGCGAGCGGGGAACGGGCGTGGGAAATTTCTGGGTGGATATGACACGGGTAGTATGGTATATCCTCATTCCGCTTTCGCTGGTCGTGGCGATATTGCTTGTTTCACAGGGAGTCGTACAAAACCTATCCGCATATGCGGAAACGAATTTGTTGCAGACAACAACGCTTTCGGACGGCACAGTCGTCGCGGGGCAGGTGATTCCACAAGGACCTGCGGCAAGCCAGATCGCAATCAAGCAGTTGGGGACGAACGGCGGTGGCTTCTTTGGCGTAAACTCGGCATTCCCGTTGGAAAATCCGACGATCTTTTCGAATATGATCGAGATGATTTCCCTTTTACTGATCCCGGTTGCGCTGTGCTTTACCTTTGGAAGGAATGTTAAGGATAAGCGGCAGGGCGTTGCGCTCTTCCTTGTGATGATGATTATGCTGGTGGTCTTTTTGGCAGTTATCGGTGTTAACGAGGCAAACGGCACGCCGCAGCTAAGTCAGGATGGCGCAGTCAGCATGACGGCGACAGATGATCAGGCAGGCGGCAATATGGAAGGCAAGGAAAGTCGGTTTGGCATTGCGACATCGAGCACATGGGCGTCGTTTACGACGGCCGCGTCAAACGGATCCGTGAATTCTATGCATGATAGTTATACGCCGCTTGGCGGGCTGGTGACGATGCTGCAAATGCAGCTTGGTGAGGTCATCTTCGGGGGCGTGGGTTGCGGTCTTTACGGGATGTTAGCCTTTGCGATCATTGCGGTATTTTTGTCCGGGTTGATGGTAGGACGCACCCCCGAATACCTCGGCAAGAAGATTGAACCGTTTGAGATGAAAATGGCGACGCTCGTGTGCCTTGCGACGCCGCTTGCGGCGCTCATCGGCGCGGGAATCGCGTGCTATGTACCGTCTGTGATGGATAGTCTTACCAACAGTGGACCACATGGATTTTCGGAGGTTCTGTATGCGTTCTCGTCCGGCGCAGGCAATAATGGATCGGCATTTGCGGGTCTGAACGCCAATACGCCGTTCCTCAATATGGCAATTGGTATCGTTATGCTGTTTGTGCGTTTTATGCCTATGATCGCTACACTGGCGATCGCGGGATCGATGGTGCGTAAGCAAAAGGTAGCGGTGTCTGCGGGTACGCTGCCTACGCACAACGCGTTGTTCATTATCATACTGATCATTGTAGTACTGCTTGTGGGAGCGCTTTCGTTCCTTCCGGCTCTGGCGGTAGGTCCGGTTGCGGAATACTTCCAGATGATCGGTTAAGGGGGAGGAGAAGATCATGGATACGAAAAAACAGAAATTTGTGAATAAACAAATGATCGGGCGCGCTCTAAAGGATTCGTTTTTAAAGCTGAATCCAAAAATACAAATACAAAATCCTGTCATGTTTGTTGTGTATATTGCGTCAATATTGACAACAGTCCTTTATGTATGTGCTCTTGTGGGGATCAAAGACAACACGCCGGGGTTTATCCTTGGGATCGCAGTCCTTTTGTGGCTGACTGTCTTGTTTGCCAACTTTGCCGAGGCCATCGCCGAAGGTCGCGGCAAAGCACAGGCAGACGCGCTCAGGGCGACCAAGCGTGATATTACCGCCAAAAAGATACCATCTTTAGACAAGCGGGATAGCGTGAGCGAAGTACCGTCGGCATCACTTCGCAAAGGTGACATCGTCGTTGTATATGCGGGAGAACAGATTCCCGCGGATGGCGACGTGATCGACGGGGCGGCCTCGGTTGATGAAAGCGCGATAACAGGCGAATCCGCGCCGGTGATCCGCGAAAGCGGCGGTGACCGCTGCGCGGTTACGGGTGGTACAACAGTAATTTCGGACTGGCTGGTGATCCTTGTCACGAATAACCCCGGGGAGAGCTTTCTTGATAAAATGATTGCCATGGTAGAGGGCGCTGCGCGCAAAAAGACCCCGAATGAGATTGCGTTGCAGATCCTGCTTGTAACGCTGACGATTATATTTTTGGTTGTGACTGTATCGCTTTATGCATTTGCTCATTTTTCAGCACAGATGCAGGGAATGGATGTGAATCCGACCTCTGTCACCTCGCTGATGGCATTGTTGGTATGTTTGGCTCCGACGACGATTGGCGCGCTGCTGTCGGCGATCGGCATCGCCGGGATGAGTCGCTTGAATCAGGCGAACGTTCTTGCGATGAGCGGACGTGCGATCGAGGCAGCGGGCGATGTGGATGTACTGCTGCTGGACAAGACAGGAACGATCACGCTTGGAAACCGCCAGGCAAGTGAGTTTATTCCGGTGGATGGGGCGGATGTTCAGGAACTGGCTGATGCGGCGCAGCTTTCCTCGCTATCGGACGAAACACCGGAAGGCAGGAGCGTTGTTGTGCTGGCAAAAGAGGCGTTTAATATACGCGGTCGTAACTTGAGCGAACTGCATGCAACATTTATTCCTTTTTCCGCTAAAACACGTATGAGCGGGGTGGATTATGAAGGAAATGAGGTGCGCAAGGGTGCGGTAGACGCGATATGTGCTTATGCGAAGGAACATGGGCAGCCGTATTCGGACGAATGCAGGCAGGTGGTCGAGCGCGTTTCGAATAGTGGCGGCACACCGCTTGTTGTCGCCAAGAACGGAAAGATATTGGGGATCATCCATTTAAAGGATATCATTAAGCAAGGGGTCAAGGAAAAGTTTGCAGACCTGCGAAAGATGGGCATCAAAACGATCATGATCACAGGTGATAATCCGTTGACAGCAGCGGCGATTGCCGCGGAAGCGGGAGTGGACGACTTCTTAGCAGAGGCAACGCCTGAAGCGAAACTGGAGCTGATCCGCGAGTACCAGAAGAGCGGACACATGGTCGCAATGACGGGCGACGGTACCAACGATGCGCCCGCGCTTGCGCAGGCGGACGTTGCGGTTGCAATGAATACCGGTACACAGGCGGCAAAAGAGGCAGGGAATATGGTTGACCTAGATTCCTCGCCTACCAAGTTGATTGACATTGTTCGGATCGGTAAACAGTTGTTGATGACGCGCGGCGCGTTGACAACATTTTCCATCGCGAATGATATCGCGAAATATTTTGCGATCATCCCACCGCTGTTTTTTCTGCTGTTCCCGCAGCTGCAAGCCTTAAATATTATGGGACTGCATAGCCCCGAAAGCGCGATTTTTTCGGCGGTCATTTACAACGCGCTGATCATCGTGGCGCTGATTCCGCTTGCGTTAAAGGGCGTGAAATACAGCGAGGTTCCGGCGGGGAAACTGCTTTCAAGAAATATATTGATTTATGGCGTGGGCGGCGTGATCCTGCCGTTTATCGCGATCAAGCTTATCGATATGCTGCTTGTTGCGGCAGGGATGTTTTAGGAGGAAAACAATATTATGTGGAAAACGATAAGAGCCGTTGCGCCAAAGGCGCTGATATTTATACTGGTACTGACGCTCGTATGCGGCGTGATCTATCCGCTGGTTGTGACAGGAATTTCGCAAATTGCATTCCCAAAACAAGCGAATGGCAGTATCATAGAAGTGGATGGCATCGCTTATGGAAGCGAGCTGTTGGCGCAAGACTTTACAGGCGAGGAATATCTGCACGGGCGCGTGATGAATGTCAATGCGGAAACCTTTGCGGATGAGGAGGGAAATCCGCTGTTGTTTGCGGGACCGACAAATCTTTCGCCCGCCAATGGGGATTTTGACGCACTGATGGCAGAGAGGGTCAACAAGATCCGCGAAGAAAATCCACAGATGGGCGATATCCCCATCCCGGTCGATCTGGTGACAAGCTCGGGCAGCGGTCTTGATCCCGCAATTTCACCTGCGGGGGCGGAATATCAGGTGAAGCGGCTGGCACAGGCGCGCGGTCTAAGCGAACAGCAGGTGAGGGATGTGATCGCAAACAACACGCAGGGACGGTTTTTGGGGATTTTTGGAGAACCGACCGTAAATGTGCTCAAGGTGAATTTGGAGCTTGATGGAATATTACAGTAACAGGAGAACCACATGGATGAAATACGCCCTGACCCGGGAAAACTGTTAAAACAGATTAAGCAGGAAGAACCGGAACATAAGGGAAAACTGAAAATCTTTTTTGGTTATGCGGCGGGCGTAGGAAAAACCTACGCCATGCTGGAAGCCGCACACGATGCAAAAAAGCGCGGCGTTGATGTTGTCGTGGGTTATGTGGAACCGCATACCCGACCTGAGACGCTCGCGCTTGTTGACGGTCTTGAGGGGTTGCCGCCCCTTGAAGTGCCTTATAAGGGGATTACGTTAAAAGAATTCGATCTGGACGCAGCGCTTACGCGTCGTCCTCAGCTTGTGCTGGTGGACGAGCTTGCGCACACCAATGCGCACGGATTGCGGCATACCAAGCGTTGGGGTGATATTGAGGAGCTGCTTGATGCGGGCATTGATGTATATTCGACGGTCAATGTACAGCATATTGAAAGTTTAAACGATATCGTTGCCTCTATCACGCAAGTTGTGGTGCGTGAACGCATTCCGGATAAGGTGTTTGACATGGCGGATGAGGTCGAGATCATCGACATAGAACCGTCGGTATTGCTTGAGCGTTTGCATGAAGGCAAGATATATCGGCAAAAGCAGGCGCACGAGGCATTGGAGCATTTTTTTGTGCGTGAAAACCTGATGGCATTGCGCGAGATCGCCCTTCGGCGGGTAGCGGATCGGGTCAATCAAAACAACGAAAGTATTCCCGCGCGCGAGCATATTCTCGTGTGTTTGAGCGCATCGCCTACGAACGCTAAGGTTATTCGGACAGCGGCGCGGATGGCAGAGGTGTTCCACGCGGGCTTTACTGCGTTATTTGTGGATACGCCTTCCAATCCTGCACTGGATGCGGACGGCGCAAAAAATTTGAGGGACAATATCCGGCTGGCAAAGGAAATGGGCGCGAAGATTGCGACGACGTATGGAGAAAACATACCAATGCAGATATCCGCTTTTTCGCGCGTGAGCGGTGTGACCAAAATAGTGATTGGCAGGACAGGCCAAAAAACACCTTTTTTTGGACGGCGGCAGAATTTTGTGGATCAGTTGATCGAACGGGCGCCGGAACTCGAGATATTTGTAATTCCGGACAGCGGAACAAAAGAGTATAAGCCGCGCCGTGCAAAAGCGTGGGGAAAATTCCGATTTTCCGTCAGGGATTTTGTCAAAATGCTGCTCATTATGACGCTGTCGGTATTGGTTGGGATATTGTTCGACAGGATCGGCTTTAGCCAGGCAAACGTGATCGTCGTACTGATTTTGGGTGTCCTCATCACGGCGAACCAGACGCGCGGACGTTTTTATGGCGTGGTTGCCTCTGTGATCGGTGTACTGCTGTACAATTTTTTCTTTACAGAGCCGCGGTTTACGCTCAACGCATACGGAGCGGAATACCCGATCACGTTTGCGATCATGCTGGTTGCTGCTCTTATCACAAGCGGGCTCACCAGTAAAGTCAAACGGCAGGCGGCGGCAGCCACCATCAATGCTTTTCGCGCGAATATCCTTTTGGAAGCGGATCGGAATTTACAGGACGCAAAAACAAAAGAGGAGATCGTACAACGTTCGCTTTATGAAATCGCGCGTTTTGCAAAAAAGCCGGCGGTCATCTATCTTGCGGACGGAGGAAATGTGGACGGTGTGTTTGCTGTCAACGAGTATGGGGAAGAACAAAAACAAGCGGAATTTTTGAACGAGGACGAACGCGCTGTGGCGGCATGGTGTATTCGAAACCGCCATTCGGCGGGCAAAGGAACCAACACGCTGCCCGGTGCGGCGGCGCGTTATACGCCATTGACGACAAAAGAGGGGGTGCTCGCCGTTGTAGGGATCGTAGAAGAGGCGGAGGAGCAAGCCGGGAGTATGCAAGATTCTCTTCTGTATGCGTTGTATGCGCAGATTACGTCCGCATTGGAACGGTATGTGCTCAATGAGGCGCAGCGTGAAGCGGAGATGCAGGCGGAAAGCGAGCGTTTTCGTTCCAATTTGCTGCGCGCGGTATCACATGACCTGCGCACACCGCTGACGAGTATTTCGGGCAGCGCCAATTCGATGTTGACAAACAAGTTTGATGAAAAGACCCAAAACCGGTTGATCGCAGGTATCTATGATGATTCGGTATGGTTGATCAATCTGGTGGAAAATCTGCTTTCTGTTTCGCGAATTGACAACGATAACGTAAAGCTGCGTACAGAGCCGCAGCTGATGTCAGAAATCATCGAGGAAGCATTGCGTCATGTGAGCCGCAGGGTGTCCGAACATCATTTACTGACGCATTTACAGGATGATATGATGATGGTTGCTGTAGATGTGCAGCTGATTGTGCAGGTGCTTATCAATATCATAGACAACGCGGTCAAGTATACGGACGCGGGATCGACGATCGAGATCCTTGTTGTGAAAAGGGGAAACGAGGCGGTGGTACGTATCGGCGACGACGGAAAGGGCATCAGTGACCGGGACAAAAAAAATATTTTTGATATGTTCTATACGGTGAGTGGCAACAAAGGTGACAGCCGAAGGGGACTTGGTCTTGGGCTGGCACTTTGCAAAATCATTGTAGAGGCGCATGGCGGACAGATTGCCGTCATGGATAACAGTCCGGTACACGGTACGGTATTCGAATTTACGCTGCCCATAGCGGAGGTGAAAAACAGTGAAAACTTCAATCATGATCGTTGAGGACGATCAGGCAATTCGGAATTTTATGACGGCGACCTTAGATCTTAACGCATACCAGTGTATTACGGCGGAAAGCGGGGAACAGGCATTGATGTACGCGGTCACAAACAGACCGGACATCATTATTTTAGATCTCGGTTTGCCGGATATGGACGGGGTGGATATCATCAAGAAGCTGCGTACATGGTCGC
Source organism: uncultured Christensenella sp. (assembly GCA_964494645.1). GTDB lineage: Bacteria > Bacillota > Clostridia > Christensenellales > Christensenellaceae > Christensenella. The sequence continues at coordinate 15,219 of CAZBSH010000032.1, forward strand.
AGTGTCCGATTATCGTAGTGAGCGCGCGCAGCGAGGATAAAGACAAGATCAGCGCTCTGGACGCCGGGGCGGACGACTATTTGACAAAGCCGTTTTCCATGGACGAGTTGTTGGCGCGGCTGCGTGTAGCGGTGCGAAAATTGAGTCCTGCACAAGCAGAGCAGGACGCGGTTTTTGCAAACGGCGGTTTGAAGATTGACTATGCTGCGGGTTGTGTATATGTAAACGGGCAGGAATGTCACCTCACGCCAATGGAATATAAGCTTGTGTGCCTGCTTGCGAAAAATGTGGGAAGAGTACTGACGCACAAATATATTTTAAAAGAGGTATGGAACAGCACGCTCGAAAGTGACATTCCGTCGCTGCGGGTCTTTATGGCGACGCTGCGCAAAAAGATCGACAAAGATCAGGAATACATACAGACCCATATCGGCGTCGGCTATCGCATGCTTCGAATAACAGACGGTGAATAAAAAAGCTCCCATCCATTGTGGATGGGAGCTTTTGTTTCACTGCGCAGGGGACGATGGCTCGTCCGTTTGATCGGGCATCGTTTCTGTTTGCGATGGTTCAAGGGTTACGGCCGGCATCTTATCAGATACATCAACCGTTTCCGTCTCATTGGTATCGTTGATCTTTTTTCCCAGAAATTCAGGCAACTCCATCCCCGCCATTTCGAAGATTTCGTTCATGGGAGGGATGCTCTTCATTAGCCCGGAAAGGAAGTTGGCTGTGCTTGATTTCCCGTCTTTGCCTGTTGCGCCGCCATCCCATACTGTCACCTTATCTATCTTCAAGTCGCGGACAGCCTCGACTTGTACTTTCATCAGATCTTCCATCTTATCTGCAAGCATCAGCATGAGCGCATTTTTCGCGTTGCCGCCCGCCGCATTTACGATATCCGCAAAACCGGCAGCCTGCTTTTTCAGAATTTCCTGCATACCGCGCGCTTCTGCTTCCATTTTGGCGTAGATCGCATCCGCCTCGCCGGCGGCTTGCCTGCGCAGGCGCTCCGCTTCTGCTTCTGCCTCAAGCTCGATCTGACGTTTTCTGATCTCTGCTTTTACGATAACGTCAGCTTCCAAAGTTGCCTTTTCACGCGAAGAACGTGCAAGCTCTGCAAGCTTCTCGGCGGCATATGCCTCTTCGAGCGCTTTGGCAGCCTGTACCTTTTCAGCCGCGGTTGCGAGCCTTGTTGCTTCCGCTTCTTTTTCGCGGCGCGCAGCATCTGACTGGGCAATCTCGATCTTTGCCGTATTTTCTCCGGTGATTGCCTTAGAGTTCGCTGTTGCGACCTCTACGCGCTGATCGCGCTGTGCGTTTGCCTCACCGATAGAACCGTCGCGTACTTTTTCCGCAACGGATTTTTTTGCGTCATTGATCGCTTTGGCAGCAGCTTCCTTACCGAGCGCTGTGATGTAGCCGGACTCGTCGCTGATATCCGTTACGTTCACGTTGATGAGCCGCAGCCCGATCTTTTTTAATTCGGATTCCACATTGCGCGAAACCGCTTCCAAGAATTTGTCGCGATCTGTATTGATTTCTTCAATGTCCATCGTTGCGATGACGAGACGCAGTTGACCAAAGATGATGTCTTTCGCAAGTTCTTGTATCTCCGCCATTTGCAGTCCAAGCAAGCGTTCTGCCGCGTTTTGCATGATGCCCTGTTCCGTTGAGATGCCTACCGTGAAGATGGAAGGAACATCGATACGGATGTTTTGACGGGAAAGCGCGCTTTTCAAATCGACTTGTATGGAAAGCGGCGTAAGGTCAAGATACTGGTACGCCTGTATCACAGGCCAGATGAACGCCGCGCCACCGTGGATACACCGTGACGTACGGTTTGTTCCGTCGCTATTCTGACCGACCTTACCATAAATGACCATGATTTTGTCGGAAGGGCATTTTTTGTACCGTGTCAAAAAGATCAGCAGGCACATAAATACCAGTACAACGATCACTACAATTAAAATCAAGCTTTCAATACTCATTTTGTTTTCCCCCTGACCGGATAGCTACCGGTCTTTACTTGCGTTTGACGACGAGCGTATTTCCGCTCGTGATTCCTGTTACAATCACCTGTGCCCCTGTCGGGATGGTAGTATCTTCATCTGTGACTGCGTCCATCTCGCTGAGTGTTCCCTGCACCATGACAGAGACCTTGCCTGCCGCACTGCGTTTTTCGTGTATGGGCAGGTATACGGTGCCGGATTTGCCAAGCGCGTTGCGGATATCCATCGTGCCGTCTGACTGAAGGCGCAGCATGCCACGCATCGCGACAGCCATCAGTACCATTGCTATGAAGCCGAACACGAGCGCGAGTACCACGCTTGCAACGGGCAGCACGTCGGACTTCAAAAGCAGAAGACCCGACCAGCCGAACACCGCGAAGAACGCGACCAGACCTTGCAATGTAAAGAGGTGCAGTCCGCTGTCTCCAAAGTGCGTTTGTCCGCTGTCTGGGTGTGTACCCGGCGGGGCATCTGTATCCATTGATATGTCGATGTCGGTTGCGCCATCTGTTGTGATCTCGCCAATGTGTACATCCGTATGTGGAATACCGTCGTGCATTCCGCCGGTATCCGTATGGATATCGCCCGGCGCGTCTGTGCCGGCATCTGCGCCATGACCAACGCCGACAAGCAGCAGAATGACTTCGATCACCAACAGAACGGTAGAGGCGATCCCGATCACGGCAAAGATTTGTTCAACCAATGTCATGGCTTCCCACCAAGCAATCATTTGTTTATCCTCCTATATCAAATATCAAGGGCGTTCAGTTCCAAAAGAGCTTCTGTGCGAACTTGCACCGAAATGTGTGCAAGCAGCATGATGCGAAGCACTTCTTGCATTCGTATTGCAGTATGATCCGGAAGGGTACGCTTTGCAAGAGCCTTGCTGATGATAGCGTCAAGCTTTGTGGCGGTACGCACCGCATCACCCGGCACAAGCGCAAGGACATCCACAAAGCATGCATAAATGAGGGAAGGCGCGCCCGAAGCAGTTACCGTAACGTAATCGATCATACGCGTGATCCGGTCGATCTGGAAAATATCGTTGAGCATATTGATGATCACGATTCGGCAAAACTGATCACAGTCGTACCTTTTGCCAACGGGAGGGCTGACAAATTTGCGTTTGACCCAGTTTTGCACGGTATGCGCAGAAAGACCGGTGAGCTGCAATACCTGAGAAAGTACCAGACCATTGGCGGCAAACAAAGAATCCAAAAAATTCTGTATGCCGTTTTCCATATTTATTTCAACCGTTGTCCCCGGTAAATAACCAATCACATCGCCGTTCCTTTCTATGTTTACCACTAAGGGCGTGGGTTTGAATTTCTGTGTTTGACATCATTATACTACGCGGTCGCGTGACTGTCAAATAAAATCGAGCGAACTTTAAAACTCAAAAGGCGAGACCGGCTTGCGCACGCATTTGCTGTAATGTCTCAGAAACCGAGAGACTCAGAGATTGAGCATATGCGTATTCGTCGCTCGATCCTTTCGGATCAGTGATATATCGGTGAAAATCCTTCATCTCGTTGCCCATGAGTATCGTTTTTTCGATGTCGCCGCAAAGTTTTTCAGGTTCTCCTTCCGCCGGAAAGAACGTGATGTCGGTCATATGGTGCAACAAACGGATAGTGAGTGTGCCGCGGTCGCCGACGATCTCTGATCCGGCGTGTCCCTGACCGATTTTGGAAGCAGTGAGCAGCACCTGCTTGTCCGGGTAAAAAAAGGTGCTGCTGAAATACCCGTCCGCACCCGAACGCAAACGATGCGCGTTTGTTTCGATGCGCTCCGGCTGACCGAAGAGGTCAAGCGCGGGATAGACGCAATAAACGCCCAGATCCATGATGCATCCCGCAGCAAGCGCGGGATTGAAAATGTTGGGCAGTTCACCGTTTAAAAAAGCGCCATAACGCGACGATAGCTGCGAAAAATCAAAGTGTACGGTCGTGATATTTCCAAGCCTGGGTAATGTTTGCTTGAGGGCAAGCCTTTGCGGCTGATGCATCATCATGATCGCTTCCATAAAGACAGCGCTTTTGCGGCGTGCCAGCGAAATCAGTTCGCGCGTCTCGGTCGGCAGTACAGTCAACGGCTTTTCGCAGATGACGTGCTTACCATTCTCGAGGAGCAGTTTGCATTGCTCATAATGTAAGATATTGGGGCTGGCTACATATACTGCGCCAATATTGCTTTCTGCAAGCGCGGTGAGGTCGTCAAACGCCTGCGCTGCGCCGTAACGCGCGCCAAAGCTGCGGGCATTTCCAAGGTCGCGGGAATATACGCCTGCAAGTTCAAACAAGCCTGTTTTTTGCGTTCCTTCGATCATTTGTTGTGTGATGTTGGATGTGCCTATGGTTGCGTATTTCATATGGGTACCTCTCGGTATGTTTTGGTTTTGAAACAAGTATATCATATTTCATTGGTTTGTAAGGAAATATTAAGAATAATCCTTTGATAAAGCAGAAAAAATATGGTATAAATAACATGTAGAAAGCGAAAGGAGCTTTGATAATGAATTGTAAAAACTGTCATCAAGATTATGATGAAAATTTGAATGCATGTCCTTACTGCGGCGCGCCAAAAGAGCAGCAGGCAGAAGGATATCAGCCCCCCGTACAGCAGCCGCCGATGCAGGAACAACCGGCACAGCAGCCGCCGATGCAGGAACAACCGCAATACCAGCAGGTTCCTCCACAGTATCAGGCACCCGTGCCTCCGCAGGGACAGCCGCAGCCTGTGCCTCCGCAGGGACAGCCGCAATACCAGCAGGTTCCTCCGCAGTATCAGGCGCCCGTGCCTCCGCAGGGACAGCCCCAATATCAGCAGCAGTATCAGCCGCCGATGCCGCAGCCTGACGCGCTGGCGAAAGCAAAGAATATGGCGACGGCATCTATGATATGCGGTATCCTCGGCTTGATTCTTTGCTGGACACCGTATGCGGGATTGGTGCTCAATATTTTAGGCATTATTTTCTATACGTTGTACAAGAAGAATGATCCGGCCGGTCAGAACGGCATGGCAACGGCAGGTCTTGTGTGCAGCATTATTGGTCTTATTGTATCGATCATATTTACGATCATCTGGACGACAATGTTTGCGGCAATATCATATTATACATCCAGTCCGTGGCTGTGGGATAGTTTCATGTATTAATTAATATCTGTTAAAGAGATGAGATTGCGCAGCTGCATTGTGGCTGCGCAGTTTTTTGAGAGGGGAAGAGTATGATTTGCAAGAAATGTGAACAAACGTACAGCGATGCGTTGCCAACATGCCCTTACTGTGGCGCGCCGAAGGAGTCGGTGGAAGAAAATCAGGCAGCGTCCGGCAGCGCGCAGGCATATCGGCAAGCACCGGGTCAGCAACCTCCGCTGCAAGGACAACAACAGTATCAGCAGCAGTACCAACAGCAATATCAGCAGCAACCGCAATACGGACAGCCGCAATATCAGCAACAACAGTCACAGCCCCAATACGGGGAAATGCCGCAAGAGGGCAAGGGAAAAGGCGTAGGTTCCATGGTCTGTGGTATTTTAGGTCTGATTTTTTGCTGGGTACCGTTTTTGGGGTTGGTCTTGACCATTGTTGCGGTGGCGCTTTATGCCTCATCTAAAAAATACGGATCGAACGGCATGGCAACGGCGGGTCTTGTGTGCGGAATTATTGGCATGATCGTTGCGATCATCGTGACGATTGGGGCTATCATTGCGATGGCATTTGTTGGTGTGCTGGGCGCGACAATGGTATCAATGTCACCGTTTATGTAAGGCGCAAACAAAGAGTCTATGGTTAAAAGAGCGGGAAAGGGAACCTTTTCCGCTCTTTTTGCGTCTTATGATTGAAAGATGAGATGCGCAACAGATCGGCATC
>CAZBSH010000032.1:21113-26806 GCA_964494645.1 uncultured Christensenella sp.
AAAAAATGTAAAATAATTTCACACAATGTCATGCGACTATAGTATAATGAGATATTATAGGAAAAAACATGGAGGAACATGGCATGAGCGAAAAGATATCGCCCGCGGTCATCCGTCGGCTTCCGCGTTATTACAGATATCTGGAAGACTTGGAAGGTAAGGGCATCGATAAAATCTCTTCTTCCCAAATGAGCATAGAGATGAGTCTCAACGCGTCTCAGATCAGGCGTGACTTAAACTGCTTTGGTGGCTTCGGGCAACAGGGATACGGTTATAGCGTCGGCAAATTGAAAAAAGAGATTGCGCGTATTTTGGGGTTGGATAAGCGGTATAACGTCATTATTGTGGGCGCGGGTCGTATCGGGCAGGCGCTTCTTGGGTACAAAAATTTTATGCTGGAGGGCTTCAATATCGTGGATATCTTTGACAGCGATCCCGCAAAAGTAGGAACGCTCGTCGAGGGGCGTATGGTACAGGATATTGCCAAAATGGAGCCATATTTAAAAGACAAGGATATCGATATCGCGATTATCTGTACGCCTAAGGAGTATGCGCAGCAATCTGCGGATCTGCTCGTAAGCTTTGGGATCAAGGCGATCTGGAATTTTGCGCCGACGGACGTAGCGGTTCGGCGTGGGGTGGCGGTGGAAAACGTACACCTCTCGGATAGCCTGTATGTCTTGTCATATAAATTGAAAGAAAGTATTTAAATAAAGAGGAAATAGGGCGTATGAAATCATATGAGCTGCAAACATACCAAAAGGAAGTGTTTATCGACATCACGCGTAATGTACGCGACGCGGTCGCGCGAAGCGGCATCAGCGAGGGGATCGCGGTCGTGCATTGCCCGCACACAACTGCGGGTATATTGATCATGGAAAATTCAGATCCTACGGTACGCGATGATACCATTAAAGCGTTTAACCGGATGATCCCGGCGGAAGAATTTAAGCATGATAATTTTATTGCCCATTTTAAAGCGGCAATGGCGGGAAACAGTGTGAGTCTTCCCATTGAAAACGGACAACTGAAGCTGGGGACATGGCAAGCAGTCTATTTTTGTGAGTTTGACGGTCCGCGACCGCGTAGAAACTATTATGTAACAATCGGAAAATGCGAGTGATTTAGCAGTAGTTTACAAGTTTGGTATATTTTAATATTTACACAATCGGTTGACGTATATTATTATAGGTATGAAAGCATAATGATGTTTTGATAAATAAAGCATAAAGAGGTAAGGGAATGTCCGAGTTTGAAAACAATAAAAACGAAGAGCGTAAGTTTGGCGACACTGCGCGCAAGATAGGGGAGACGCCGGCGGAAGAACCGCAGAGCGGGGAGTCCTCTGCCGCAAAAGCAGAGTTGCCGCAGGACGCGGCGATCAATACGGAACATATGTCGGAGAACTCGGATATGCCGCAGGACGCAACGACGGTATACGAGCCGGTGGAAAATGTGCCGGAAGAGACGGCGGAGCCTATTGTAGCTGCTGCGATCGAAAACGAAACAGCGGAAAAGGTTTCGGAGTCGGGCGGAAGGAATAAACTGCACAGCGAAGTCCCGGGAAAGAAAAAATGGGGCGCAAAAAAAATCATTGTGATCGCGGTTATTATTGTTGCCATTGTCGCGGTTGGTATTACCGGATATGCAATGCTTGGAAACAACAAGGTGCTTTCGGGTGAAAATCTACAGCAGATCGTTGATCATGGAACGTTTTTTGATGGCGTAAGCATGGCGGGCGTGGATCTTTCCGGCAAGACGATTGAAGAGGCGAAGCCGCAGGTGCAGCAAAGTGAGGATGGGTATTTAGCAGAGCTTGCATTGGAGTATTCTGTTGACGGCGATACTTATATGCTCAAGGGCGAACAACTGGGCGCGAGCGTGGATATTGACGCGGCACTTGCAAAAGCAATGCTTTATGGGCGCGAGGGAACGTTTGCAGAACGTAGTGCGGCGATCAAAGAGGCCAAAGAAAAAGGCGTTGAGATTGAGATGCCTGTTGCATATGATAAGGAGACGATCCTTACATCCTTAAAGGCAAATGATGATAAGATCAATGTTCCGGCGCAAGATGCGACGATTGAGGTTGTTAAGACGCAGGATGAAGAGACGTTGATGACAGGCTCGACAATCACTTTGAAAGATGAGGTTGTAGGCAAGGAAGTAGACGATGTTGCGCTTGCGGATGCGATCTATGCGCAATTGGAACAAAATGATTTTACGCCGGTGGCGGCGGAAACAAAGGTGACGCAGCCGAAATATACAAAGGCAGACCTTGAGAACCAATATACGTTGCTTGGAACATATAAAACAGATTATGATACTTCGGAATTTGGGCGCAGATATAATATCTGGAAGATGGCAGACGCAATCAATGGCGTGAAGATCATGCCGGGCGAAACATGGTCCATCAATGAAGAGGCGGGTCCGCGCTCGTACGCTCGCGGGTGGAAGCCTGCGCCGGGCATTGCGGACGGAAAATATCAGGACGAACCGGGCGGCGGTATCTGCCAGACTTCGTCCACATTGTATAACGCGATTCTGCGTGCGGAGGTCGAGATCGTAGACCGTTCCCATCATTCGTGGCCGCTTAATTACGTGCCGGGAGGATTGGATGCGACGATTTCCACCGGCGCGCCGGATTTTGTGATCAAGAACAACTATGATATTCCGATTTATATCATTGCAAACTGTGACGGGCAGAAAAAGAATATTGAGATTTCGATCTATGGTCCTAAGTTTGAAGACGGACTCACACGAGATTTTACATCAAAAGAGGTGGGCGGCAGCCCTGCGGGGGAACAGATCATAGAAGACCCTACGCTTCCGGCGGGGACGCGTGTGGTAGAGCGCGGCTCACATCCGCGCAGGGTTTTCGATGTGTATAAGCACTGGAAGGACGCGGACGGGAATATTGTAAAAACAGAGAAATATTCCACGGAAACGTATCAGGCGTTTAACTCTATCGTACGTGTGGGGACAGCTCCGGTGGCAACCCCTGCACCAGATCCGGCGCCAACGCCGGTACCCGATCCGGTGCCAACGCCGGCGCCTAATCCGGATCCGCCGCAGGAAACGCCTGTGGTGCCCGCTGCTTAAGCATAATCGAAAAAAGGGGTTTGTTATGAAACAACAACCCCCTTTTTTTAACAAAGAATTTATGAAATTTTTCTAAAAACCATGGTGAACGGTTTACAACCTATGGCGCATACGTTATATTTATAAAGTATACTTGTGCGAATGAGCATTTTGGGAGAAAGACACATGAAATATTATAGGCCCGCAAAAGGGCATAGGGTAGTGAACAAGAAAAGGATTGCAATATTTGGGGTGGCGGTGGCTGTCGCAGTTGTTGCAATCGTTTTTTGTGTATACATGTTTTCGGAAGTTAAGCTGACGACCGAAAAAGAGCAGGAACTGTTTGCTACAGGGACGTTTTTGGAAGGCGTTTCCGTTGATGGGATCGGTCTTGGCGGCTTGACGTATGCGCAAGGCGAAGAGAAAGTCAAAGCATCAGTAGACAGTATGCTAAATGATAATAAAATCGAATATACCGTGCAGGAAGAAGCGTATTCTTACGCCTTGCCGGATGCAGGCGTGTCGGCGGATTATGAGACGCCGCTTAAAGAAGCGATGCTTTATGGCAGAGAAGGCTCGCGTTGGGATTTGCAGTTTAAAGAGGCGGAGCCAAAAGACTGGCCGATCGGCTATGTGTTCGATGAAACGAAGCTTGATGCGCTCATCGACGCGGATAGCGCGGGCTGGGGCGAAGCTGCTGTGGATGCTGCGTATGCTGTCGATAAAAAACGTGATGAGGACAATCTGACAACGGGCGGGACGCTTACCGTGCAGGAGCCAAAAGATGGATGGAAGGTTGACGTGGGTGGCATCAAGGAGACGGCAAAAAATCAGATAAATGCCAAACTGTTTGCGCCGTTTGCCGCACAGATCGAAGTGGTGAAGGCAAAAGGGTCTGATAGCCCGCAGGAAATGATCAAGATGGGAAGCTATACCACAACGATCGCGTCTTCCTCTTCAAAAGGCAGGAAATTTAATATTTGGATGATCAGTGACAAGCTGAATGGAGCGGTATTCAAGCCGGGCGAAACGTTTTCGGTGAATGATTACGTGGGTGACCGCACGGTGGAGCTTGGCTGGGCGCTTGCGCCGGGGATCGAGAATGGTACGTATACGGATCAGGCGGGCGGCGGAATATGTCAGGTTTCTTCCACGTTCTACAATGCGGCGCTGTATGCGGAAATGGAAATGGTGGCGCGTTTGCCTCACACCATTATGGCAAAGTATGTTGATCCGGGTATGGATGCGACGATTTCTACCGGGGGTCCCGACTTCAAATTAAAGAATCCTTATGAATCGGACATGGTCATGATCGTTACGTGTAATATTCCGGATATGAAGGTCACAGTGGATATCTATGGCACGGTGCAGAGGGAGTATTACCTGAAATTTGAAAGCGAGTTGATCAACAAGCAGGATGCGCCCGCTGTCAAGTATAAGACGAATCCTGCGCTCGGCAAATATGAGGTAAAAAAGACCAAAGTCGGTCAGGGAGAAGAAAAGTATCAGATTTGGGGACAAAAATATAATAAAGATACCAATGAGAAGATGGGCGAAAAATTTGAGGTAACAACATCGACTTATCGTGGGATCGCGCCTGAGGTAGAACTCGGGAGCGGCGTTCCGATACCCGCAGAGGGTACATCCATTGAGGATATACAGGCACAGGCAAAAGAGTTGGAGAAAAAGGAGGCGGAGACCAACAATCCGCAACCCCTGCCTATTCCTTCGACAGAGCCTGTCCCGACAGCCTCTCAGGAGCATACTCCGCCCGTTTCGCCCGAACAGCCGGCGGCTTGACAAACGGTGGCGAAAACCTTAAAATGTTATACTATAACGCAACATGTAAACTAAAAAACAAATTTGAGGAAAAACCTCATTCAACAAAAAGATTTTCGGGAGGAAAGCAAAGCAATGGCAAAGGGTAAGTTTGAAAGAAACAAACCGCATGTAAACATCGGAACGATCGGTCACGTAGACCACGGCAAAACAACACTGACAGCAGCGATCACATCGGTATTGGCGAAGTCGGGCAAGGCGGAAGCGACAAAATACGACGAGATCGATAAAGCGCCGGAAGAAAAAGAGCGTGGCATCACGATCAACACATCACACGTAGAATATGAGACAGATACGCGCCACTATGCGCACGTAGACTGCCCGGGACATGCGGACTATGTAAAGAACATGATCACAGGCGCGGCGCAGATGGATGGAGCGATTCTGGTCGTATCGGCAGCGGACGGCCCGATGCCGCAGACGAGGGAGCATATCCTTCTTGCGCGTCAGGTAGGCGTACCGTACATCATTGTGTACATGAACAAGACGGATCAGGTAGATGATCCGGAGCTTTTGGAGCTGGTAGAGATGGAAGTGCGCGAGCTTCTGTCGCAGTATGATTTTCCGGGCGACGACATTCCGATCATCAAGGGAAGCGCATTAAAGGCGCTGGAAGCGGCGCAGGCGAGCGACGATATCGCAAACGACGCGAACTGCCAGAGCATTTTCGAGCTGATGGACGCAGTGGACAGCTACATTCCGGAGCCGGAAAGAGCGGCGGATCTTCCGTTCCTGATGCCGGTAGAGGACGTATTCTCAATCACAGGCCGCGGTAC
>CAZBSH010000033.1:0-23854 GCA_964494645.1 uncultured Christensenella sp.
GTGCGGAACCCTCAACGAAGTATCACGCTCCTCGCGAGCATTTTCGCCAAAGATCGCACGCAGCAGGCGTTCTTCCGCGGTCAGATCTGTTTCGCCTTTGGGCGTTACCTTGCCAACGAGGATATCCCCACTCCTGACCTCCGCGCCAATACGCACGATACCGCGTGAATCGAGGTCTTTTAACGCTTCCTCCCCCACATTGGGGATGTCGCGCGTGATCTCTTCCGGTCCTAGCTTCGTGTCACGTGCTTCCGCTTCGTATTCCTCCACATGGATGGATGTGAACACATCGTCCTTCACAAGACGCTCGGATAAAAGCATAGCATCCTCGTAGTTATAACCTTCCCATGTCATAAAACCTACAAGGACATTTTTGCCAAGCCCCAGCTCGCCATGATCCGTCGAGGGACCGTCCGCTAAAACCTGTCCTGCTTCTATCTTCTGCCCTTCATATACGATGGGCAACTGATTGATGCACGTACCCTGGTTGGAACGCGCAAATTTGATGAGGTTAAATTCAGACTCGCTGCCGTCGTTGTTTGCGACCACAATCTTATCCGCAGTTACACTCTTCGCAACGCCTTCCTTTTTGGAAATCGACAACACGCCCGAGTCATAAGCCGCTTTATACTCCATACCCGTTCCCACAACAGGAGATTCGGGGATGAGCAGCGGCACTGCCTGCCTCTGCATGTTAGAACCCATCAGCGCACGGTTCGCGTCGTCATTTTCCAAGAACGGAATGAGCGATGTAGCAACCGATACCAGCTGTTTGGGCGACACGTCCATCAGATCAACTTCGTTTCTTGAAACCTCAACGATCTGGTCACGCACACGGCACATAACACGCTCATGCTCAAACACACCGTCATCGCCTAAAGGCTCGTTCGCCTGCGCGACGATCAGGTCTTCCTCCTGATCCGCCGTCATATATTGTACCTTCTCCGTCACACGGCCTTTTTTCTTGTCGATGATGCGGAAAGGTGTTTCGATAAATCCATATTCGTTGATGCGCGCGTAGGTCGAAAGGGAACCGATCAATCCGATGTTCGGACCTTCCGGCGTCTCGATGGGGCACATACGTCCGTAATGTGAATGATGAACGTCACGCACGTCAAAACTTGCGCGATCACGGTTAAGACCGCCCGGTCCAAGCGCCGACAACCTTCTTTTGTGCGTCAGCTCCGCAAGCGGGTTTGTCTGGTCCATGAACTGTGAAAGCTGCGAAGAACCGAAGAACTCCTTGATAGAAGCTGTCACCGGACGGATATTGATTAGGTTAGAGGGCGTTGCGACGTCCATATCCTGAATGGACATTCTTTCGCGCACAACTCTTTCCAGTCTCGTCAAACCGACGCGCAACTGGTTTTGCAGCAGCTCTCCTACCGAACGCAGCCGCCTGTTCCCCAGATGGTCGATATCGTCCGTTAAACCGAGCCCGTATTTGAGTCCTAAGAAGTAGCTCACCGAAGCAAGCATGTCGTCCACGATGATATGCTTGGGAATCAATACCGTAAGCGCTTCCGCCAGCTTTTCCTTTAAAAGAGCCTTATCCTTGCCGCACTCGTCAAGGATTTCCCTGAGCGCCGGATAGTATACCTTTTCGTTGATCCCAACTTCCGCCGGATCAAAATCGAGATGCGCCTTGGCGTCCACAAAATTGTTGCCATGTACACGCGCCACATTTTCGCCCACCGCAAGCTCCACAACGCTCACGCCCGCGTTTTCGATTTCTTTTGCCTTCTTTTCGCTGATTACTTCGCCCGCGCCAACAAGCAGCTCACCCGTATCCGCGTTGACGACATTGCTCGCCGCCACCTGCTCTTTGATACGTTCCGCCAAAGAAAGTTTCTTATTGAATTTATACCGTCCGACACGCGCAAGATCATAACGCTTAGGGTCAAAAAACAACGACCCGATCAGCATATTTGCACTCTCCACAGTCGGCGGCTCGCCCGGACGCAGACGCTTGTAAATTTCCAAAAGCCCTTCTTCCTGCGTGGACGTATTATCTTTTTTCAGTGTCGCTTCGATGTTCTCATCGTCGCCGAAATATTCTCTCAGGTCAGTATCCGCCGAAAGCCCCATCGCGCGCAGAAAAACCGTGACAGGAAGCTTTCTCGTCCTGTCCACACGAATAAACATGCAATCGTTGGAATCCGTCTCGTATTCAAGCCACGCACCCCTGTTAGGGATCACCGTAGAGCTGAACAGATCTTTACCCGTTTTGTCCTTGCTCTCACCGTAATACACGCCGGGGCTGCGGACAAGCTGCGAAACGATGACACGCTCCGCGCCGTTGATAATGAACGTTCCCTTTTCCGTCATCAGCGGGAAATCGCCCATAAAAACTTCCTGCTCCTTGACTTCCCCTGTTTCCTTATTTAAAAGGCGAACCTGCACCTTAAGCGGAGCGGCGTAATTCACGTCCCGCTCTTTACATTCTTCCACATCATACTTGGGTGCGTCGAGAATTTTGTAGTCTACAAATTCCAGCACAAGATTTTCAGAATAGTCGGTGATAGGGGAGATGTCTTGCAGTACTTCGCCCAGTCCCTCTTCCAAAAAACGTTTGTAAGAGTTCTTCTGGATTTCGATTAAGTCCGGCATGTCTAGAACTTCCTTGATCTTAGAAAAGCTCATCCTCTTATTTGTTCCAAACTTAACTTCCTGCATACTTAACAACAACTCCTATATTAAAATTGATTATACCGGCCAAGACGCACATACATAGCTGTCCCCCTCAAAAACCCGCTTGTTACGCGAATTTTTCCTGTGTCCAAAAGGGCGCGAGATGGGACAATACTCCACAGTACAACTATGCTAATGCAGTTTACTATATTATCATAGCGAAATCAAGATGTCAACACTTTTTTCTTACTGTTTTCTTCGTGTGCGCGTCCAACCGTCTCTTGTTATCGCCGGTCGCTTCGGGCGGCAGCCAAGTGTTTATGCGAACGAGTTTAGCGGCGCGTAGCGCAGTTGGGTACCTGAAGTGCAGCGGAAATACTTACTGCCGTACAGCACAGCCAACACGGGCAAAAACAGGGCGCGGCCATTCGCACCCTGTTTTTTATAAAATTCGTTTATTTGATTTTTGCGAAAATCATCCGCCCCGCCGCCGTTTGCAGCACGCTCGTCACGATCACGCCGATCGTCTGGTCGCTCATGCCTTTCGCGCCCTCCACGACGATCATCGTCCCGTCATCAAGATACGCGATGCCCTGGCTTTGCTCCTTGCCGTCTTTGACGATGGTCACACTCATTTCCTCGCCTGCCATCAAAATCGGCTTGACCGCATTTGCCAGTTCGTTGATATTAAACACAGCAACGTCCTGTACCGCCGCAACCTTGTTTAGGTTGTAATCATTGGTCACTACCGTTCCGCCAATGTCCTTTGCGAGCTTTAACAGCTTGATATCCACCTCCGGCACATCCTCATAGTCAACGTCCGTGACCTTCACCCGCGCCCTAAGCTCTTTTTGCAAATCATTTAAGATATCCAACCCCCGCCGTCCGCGCGTCCGCTTCATCGAATCGCTTGAATCCGCGATCTGCTGCAATTCTTTTAGCACGAACTCCGGCACAACGATATCTCCTTCGAACATTCCCGTCTTGCAAATGTCCAAAATACGTCCGTCAATGATCACGCTCGTATCCAGTATTTTGGGAGGAATCCCTTCCTTGCTTTCGGGCGCTTTGCCGCGCGCCGGTTTTTTACCGCGGAGCAAACCTGTGATATCCACCCTGCGCCGCACACCGATCGACAGCCCGATCGAGCCAAACAACAGATAAACGAGAATCGTCAGCGGGATCGAGATCCACGCAATAGGGATCTGACCAATGATCACAGAAATCAGCGCCGCCACCACAAACCCGGCAATCAGACCGATCGTTCCCGCAAAAAGCGTAGTGATCGGCGTTGCCTCCAGTCTTTGCTCAATGCTCTTTGTATTTCTCTCAAACGCCTGCGCCATCCTGCGGGATAACATTAAAAATATGATTCCGGATATGATTCCACTGGCAATATACACAGCAAACGGCACCCACGTCTGAAAATTCGAGAACAGATCAGCCTGCGCGAAATAATTGTATAAGGTTACGCCCAGCAACACAAGCCCCGGTCCGATCAAAAAGCCCAATACAATGATGAACAACCTCATCAGCTTGTAAAACATGTTGTGTTCTCCTTTCCTTATTTAGTTTTGTCGATAAAAGCTTTCTCTTTTAATGTACCATTCAAATATGTCTTACATATGAACAAACCCTTAATAGTTTCTAAAAGGCCTTTGCAAGTACATCAGAAAGCGTACCTACCCCCTCTACCTTCAAATTCTTATCCATTCCGGCTTCCATGCTGTAGCGCGGCACAAACACGCGCTTTACACCCATCTTCGCGCATTCGCTCACGCGCCGCGAAAGCTGGGAAACGTGGCGTATCTCGCCCGACAGCCCGATCTCGCCGATAAACGCCGTATCCCGCGGTATGGGCAGATTCCTAAGCGACGAAACGATGGACATCGCCATCGCCATATCCGCGGCGTATTCCTTTACTTTTATGCCACCCGCCACATTCACAAAAATATCCTCGTTGTATAGCTTTAATCCGATCTTTTTTTCCAGCACCGCGCAAATCATATACAAACGGTTGTTATCAACGCCTGAACACAGCCTGCGTGGAATATTCAATTGCGTATGCGCGCACAGCGCTTGTATCTCAAGAAGCATCGGACGCGTACCCTGTGTTGCCGCGAAAATAGAAACACCGGACAGGTCATCCGCAAAATCCCCTTCAAAGAGCATCGTTGGGTTTTTCACTTCCATCATACCCATGTCGCGCATCTCAAAAACGCCGATCTCATCCGTAGAACCAAACCGGTTTTTCACCGCGCGCAAAATACGAAGATTGGACGTGCGCTCCCCTTCAAAATACAATACCGTATCCACGATGTGCTCTAACACACGCGGTCCGGCGATCGCGCCTTCCTTCGTCACATGACCGATGATGAACGTCGCAATGCCCATGCGTTTTGCCGCCTGCGTGATACGCGAAGCGCATCCGCGCACCTGCGCCACGCTGCCCGGCGCAGACGAAAGGTTCGCGTCATATAACGTCTGGATCGAGTCTAATATCAAAAACTTGGGCTTCAACTCCTCCACACCCGCTAAGATGCTGCCCACTTCCGTTTCCGCCATCAAATAAATATTTTCCGCAACGCCTAAGCGCTGCGCGCGCATCTTGATCTGCGCGGGGGATTCCTCTCCTGAAACATACAGCACGTTTCCAAACGCGCTCAACAGCTTTGCCACCTGTAAAAAAAGCGTAGATTTACCAATGCCCGGCTCGCCGCCCGCAAGACACACGCCGCCCGGCACAACGCCGCCGCCGAGGACGCGGTCAAATTCGCCGATCCCCGTCGAAAACCGCTTTTCACTTTCCAACGGTATCTTATCAAACGTGATGATCTTTGCCGGCGCGGAAACGATTTTCGCCTTGCCCGCAGGCGCGATCTCCACCACTTCCTCAACCAGCGTGTTCCATTCGTTGCACGACGGGCATTTGCCCGACCATTTCACGCTCGTATAGCCGCATTCGCTGCATACGAACTGCGTCTTTGCCTTAGCCATTCGCTCCCCCGTCCTGCGCTTGCGTGTGCGCGCTTTCCATATACGCGTAAAGCACCGCCTCGTCCGCAACCTCCGTATCCGTCGTATCGTAATAACAAATACCGTCTTTATTTGCCGAAGCAAGCAGGTTTTTCGTCGTTTCTCCTGTCATCGTTTGCGTCATTTGCGCGTCCGTATAACAAACAATGACCTTCATATCTTTTGTATACGCGACAAAATTATCACCCAGCGCGTAATTGACAACATTTTCCGCGATCTTCACGGGCGCGTTGCCGTTCGTGGAAAGCATAAGCGACCCGCTTGCAATGTCTTTCGCCGTTGCAAATACGATATCCTTGCCGTTTGTCTTAGGTTCAAACACCTGATTCCCAAAATCATAATTTTCCGTTTTGGATGCACCGTCCGCAAACGCGATACGCTTTAAGATTCCGTTTCCCTGCGCGTCATACTCCGACCAAACAAGGTCGCTGCCGGAAATACTTGCCGCGCTGTTGCCCGACACGTTGTTTTCATAAAGCCTTACCGTCGCCGCCTCGCGCGTTTTCAAATCATATACATAAAGCCGCTGCGTGGTATCTCCCGCCCATTGCATAAAAGCGATCACATCACCCGCAATGGAGATCTGCGGCTGCGCATACACAAATTCCTTGATCAAAAATTGCTGTTGTGTTGAAAGATCGTACCCCACAATACGCCCGCCACCCTTATCCAGACAATCGATCCACACCGCATAGTTGCCTGAAAGCATAGGCGACAAGAGCCTGTCATACTTTTTTTCCACATTAGGCAGTTTACGTACCTCTCGTGTCTCCGTGTTGTAAATCATCACCGTATCGAGGGCAAGCGCGCCCTGCTGCGAAAACTGCGTGGTGAAAATAATGTTTTTCCCTTCGATAAACGGCTCGTTTTTGATGCGCACCTTATACTGCTGAGAGTCACTGTCCGTATACGAACTGATATAGATTTCACCCGGCGCGGCTGTTCCCGTCTCCACCTCCACCTCTTCCAGGTTAAATTCGGCCTCCACTTTAGGCTGATAGCGCAGTGTCGGATCGACCCCCTTCAACAGGTCTTCAATGAGAGGAAACCCAAAAAAAATCATCACAAGGACGACCGCCGCCGCAATCGCGATCAAGACGATGTAACGCCACATAGACCAGACGTTGCTCCTCCTGACCCGATCCACGCCCATCGGTCTGCGTATCGTGCTCATTCCCCTGTGCTTTCTTCTCTTCATATTATCTTCTCTGTTTTTGTAAAATACATACGGCTTGTGCCGCCGCGCCCTCGCCGCGTCCGACCGCGCCCAAATATTCCGTGGTCGTCGCCTTAACATTTACATATTCGCGCGTCATATCAAGCGCCTGCGCGATGTTATCCACCATTTGGTCGCGGTATTCGCTGACCTTCGGTTTTTGCATAATGATCGTGCTGTCGATATTGATGATCTTATAGCCATATTTGCGCAGCAGGTCTCCAACCTCGCGCAACAATTGGATCGAGTAGATGCCTTTATATTTCGGATCGCTATCCGGAAACAAACCGCCAATATCTCCTAACCGTGCCGCGCCCAGCAGCGCGTCCATGATAGCGTGTACAAGTACATCCGCGTCCGAATGACCGTCAAGCCCGATCTCGCTCGGTATCTCCGCACCGCCCAAAATCAACTTTCTGCCTGCGGCAAACTGATGCATATCAAAGCCGTTTCCAATGCGCAGGTCGGACGATTCCTGATTTTTGACGATCTCCTTACCATGATCCACGTCTTTTCTGGTTGTCAGCTTGATGTTGTCCGGCGATCCCGTCACAACATGAACCTTTTTGCCCAGCCGTTCCACCAGCGACGCGTCGTCCGTACCCAAAAATCCTTCCTCTTCCGCTTTTTGGTACGCCTCCATCAGCAAATCCGCGCGGAACGCCTGCGGCGTCTGCACGCAAACCAGCTCTTCGCGCGGCAGAGTCTCTGTCACAATGCCCTTCTTCGCCCGCTTGATGGTATCCGTAGCTTTGACCGCCGCCACACCACTCCCGTGACGAATGGCGCTCGAAACACAATCACGGATGATACGCTCTGTCACAAAGCAGCGCGCCGCGTCATGCACCACAACGATATCCGCATCGCCCGGCACGAACGCCAGCGCGTTTTTCACGGAATATTGGCGTTCTGCGCCGCCGTTACAAATCACAACGGTTTCACCGTCCTTGATATACTTTTCAATTTTGCGTTTGACGATATCGCATTCCTCTTCCTTACACGCCACGATAACGTCCGAAAATAGCTCTGTCGCCCCAAATGTCTTCAAGCACCGGATCACGGCGCTTTGCTCTTCAAATTTGATGAATACCTTGTTGGTATCGAGTTCCATCCTTTTTCCGCTTCCCGCGGCAAGGATCACAGCACAAATTTTCATCCTTATTCTATTACCTCATACATTCCGTCAGCCTCTTGTTTTTTCGTCGTTTCCACGATCGCCAAAACGCGGACCTTCAATGGTTTTGATCCAAATTCTATCGTAATCTCATCACCGAGTTTCACGCCATAGCTGCTCTTTTGTGCTTTACCGTTCACCAGCACGCGTGAACCCTCACATGCCGACTGCGCAACCGTCCTGCGCTTGATCAGCCGCGACACTTTTAAGTATTTATCTAATCTCACGTCGCTTTTTCCTTTCATCCTATCGCTGTATATAACCAAGCACACGCTCGCCTTCTACTCTGCGTATTATATCATTTTCTCAGAAATTTTCAACCGGCGGGCGCACATGTTAACGTCTTATTCATATTCGCCGCAAGCCCCGCTCAAAGTTGTTTTGCCACGCGTTCCCGCATGCGTATCGTCTCTTTAGGGGAAACCGATTCATTCCTGACGACCTCGCGAACCTTATCCGTTACAACAAAAAAGACGTCCAACATAATTGAACGTCCCTTATTGTTACCTTACTTATTTTACAGCGTCTTTGAAAGCTTTGCCAGCTTTGAAAGCCGGTACAGTAGAAGCAGCAATTTTGATCTGCTGTTTCGTCTGCGGATTGATGCCGGTTCTTGCAGCACGTTTTCTAGCTTCAAATGTACCAAATCCAACGATCTGTACTTTTCCGCCTTTTTTGATTTCAGCAATGATGCTGTCAGCAAATGCACCCAGAGCAGCGTCTGCATCCTTTTTGGAGATACCAGCTTTTGCCGCGATAGCAGCTACGAGTTCAGTCTTATTCAAAACCTTCCCCTCCTTAAATAATATTCCGTAACGGCTGTAATACCGCCCGGTTAGATTACAAAAACGATTATAATACATTCAAAACTATAAATCAACCTTATTTTAAAGGTTTTTCAAGCAATCGGCGAATTATTTTTTACTTGTTCCCATAAGTTGTTTAGTTCTTCCGTATTTAAGTCATAAAGCCCTTTACAAGCGATTTTTTCCATCTGTTCCATTCGTGTGATAAATTTTTCGCAAGTGCGGTTCAGCGCCACCTCCGGATTTGTCTTCAACAGCCGCAGTACATTGATGATCGAAAACAACAAATCACCTGCCTCCGCCTCCGCCTTATCCTCCTCACCCGCGTTTATTTCCGCTTCCCATTCCAAAAGCTCCTCACGCACCTTCTGTGTCGCGCCTTGCGCATTCTTCCAGTCAAAGCCAATGCCCGCCGCCTTTTTTTGCAGTTTATACGCGCGCATCATAGCCCCCATAGACCGCGGCACATCGCGCAGTACAGAAACAAAATCCTCGTTTTGTTTTTCCTTACGTTTGATCGCCTCCCAGTTCAGAAACACTTCGTTCGCGTTGTCCGCTTTTGCGTCACCGAAAATATGCGGATGCCGGTTGATCATCTTCGCGCACACCGCGCTCGCCACATCGTCTATGTCAAACTCACCGCACTGTCGTCCAATCTCCGCATGGAACACCACCTGCAAAAACACATCACCCAGCTCGTCATATAGCGCAAACATATCCTCAGCATCCACCGCATCCACCGTTTCGTACGCTTCTTCAAGGATATACTGCCGCAAACTCCTATGCGTCTGCTCCGCATCCCACGGGCAGCCGTCCTTGCCGCGCAATACCTGCATAATGCGCACAAGGTCATAAAGCCCATAGCGTTCCTTGCCCTGCAAAAGCTGTGGCGGCAGCACGATCACGCCTCCCTCGCCCCACGCGTCCACACGGTCGATATCATAAAAGTCGATCCAGCTCGCCTTGCCGTCGGCGTATAAAAGCACCTGCGTATCTTGCGGATAATAATCCGACAACGCGCATTTCACATGCTCTGCGACAAACGCATTTTCGACACCTTTCAATATCACGGTTTTAGAGGTGTCTATACCAAACGCCTGCACTTCTCTCGCGCCCAGTACGATATACCCATCAACATCCATACGTCCGGCGGCGGCGCTCAGCGCGCCTGCCTCTGCATATCCGCCCGCAATATATTCGATCTCTTCTCCCGCGGAAGCAAGCCCGCGTACAAATCCGTTGTCATACGGGTCTCCTACCACACAAAGCACGACCGTCCCTTCCTCCCGCGCCTCACGTATCCTTTGTACACCCGCTAAAAACAGCGCGTCAAAGTCCTCCGCCTGCTCATATAAATCATCCAGCGTCAGCACATTGGCATTTTCGCCGCGTATCCCCTGTGCGCACGCCGCCTTCTCGCTCTGCAGCACCACAACATCCGCTTGCGCTATCGCCCGCACCGCGCGCAGCGGCAGCAAATCAAATTCCGGCGTACAGCCGATCACCTGTATCATAATTCCCTCCCATTTGTTACAAAAGGGAGCCTGCGCCGCGCGCAAACTCCCCTTTGTTCCTCCAGAAAACTGGTTGTTCACTGATTATAGTTTGTCCGTATATGTTTTAACATTATACTGTTCGGAAAGCTGGTCGTATACATCATTCAAGTGCGCTGTCTGTGCTTCTGTCAGCTTCTTTTCCATGATCGTCTCTTTGATATCGTCAAAAGATATCACGCCGCCCGCATCCTTCACATTCTTCAAGATGTGATAGCCGTAGTCTGTCGCTACAAGTCCTGAAATTGCGTTTTCTGCCAGCCCAAGCGCTGCTTCTTCAAATTCAGCGACCATGCCGGAATTTTTGTATACCAGATACCCTTCCGTTTTTGCCGGCTCCTGTTTCATGCCGGGATCTTCCCCCAACTCTTCCACCAGCGCGTCAAAATCTTCTCCCGCGTTCGCTCGAGCAAGCGCCACGTCCGCCTTTGTCTTAATCTCCGCAAGCGCTTGATCACGCTTCACGTCCGCCTCTGCATCGCTTCCGTTTTTACGCAAATCCTCAATCTCTGTCTGTACATCCTCAGGGATCTGTATCAGGATATGCTTGATATATCTTGCATCCGCCGGATTTACGACCGCGATGCCTGATTGGCTGTATGTGGTATAATTTGCCGCATCCTCTTCCACCTTCGGCTGCTGCTCTTTGACCTGTTCGTCATAGAACGTTTTCGCCTCTTCCTCGGTGTATGTCACTTCGGCGTTGATCTTTTCTTTTTCCTTAGAGATTGCGTCGTTCTTAATCTGGTCCGCTACCCTCTGATCGATATCATCATACCCATACATCGTAATAAACTGCTCGGTCTGCTTGTCAATGGCCGCCTGTCTGTCCGCTTCCGCGATGGTTGTATCCGCTTCCACGCTCGCCTTGATAGAATCCTTCAAGCCTTGCAGCGAAGTTTCGATCTCTGTTTTGACCGCAGCCTTGTTTTCGTCCGACTCATCCACAAAGCCGTCCTCTTTTGCCTTTTGATAAAGCATCTCGCTCTGTACCAACGACTCCAAAGCGCTCGAACGCATAGACGCAAGCTGTTCTTGTCCATACTGCTTTACAAACGTATCTGTCGTCATGCCATACATGGAGAGCATCGCCTCCGTCGCTTCGTCGACCTGTCCTTTTGTAACGTTCGCACCGTTCACTTCCGCAACGGTCTGTGCCGCGTCACGCTCCTGATTGACCTGTACCATCGAGCACGACGCGAGGGAAACACACATCACGCCCGCAAGCGCCACACCCAATACCTTTTTCCATTTATTCATATTAAACAAGTATCCTTTCTAAAACAATAACGAATTTATTATACAGCACCGACCCGCTCTTCGCAACGAAATATTAAAAATTCCTTCGGTTATGCCGCGCAAAGCGTCAGCGCGCGCGAAGCTGTCCCAGAAACTCCAAAAAGCCGTTCATCTGCATATCCTTTTTGATTTGGTAAACGATGACAGGCGGTACCGATGGTCTCAGTATAACACGGTCTTTGTGTAAATCCACGATTTTTAACAGTTTCTTTACATGTGGCTGCGTTTGCTCATCATATTTTAATTCGATGCTGTCACGTTTTTTGATCACGCTTGCGATACCCGCCGCCGAAGCATATGCCTTAATGGTTGCCGCCACAATCAGGTTGTTGACTTCTTTTGGTATCTTGCCATATCGCTCGGCGATATCCTTTGATGCAGCCTTCGCGTCGCTTATGCTCTTGACCTTGGAAACCAGCTTGTAAATATCCATCTTGTCCGTCTGGCTTTTGATGTAGCGGTCGGGGATATATGCGGGGACGCCTAATTCCACCGCCGTATCGATCTCAGGACGCACATGCTTGCCTTTTGCCGTATCCACAGCTTCGCGCATCAGCTTGCAATACATCGCATAACCAACCGTCGCCATATGCCCGCTTTGCTCCGGACCCAAAAGGTTTCCTGCGCCGCGGATCTGCAAGTCGCGCATCGCGATCTTAAAACCGCTTCCAAGCTGCGTGAACTCGCGGATCGCCGCCATACGCTTTGCCGCGTTCTCCTTCATCGTTCCGTCTCCCAGATATGTGAAATACGCATACGAACTCTTATCCGAGCGTCCCACGCGCCCTTTTAGCTGGTATAACTGCGATAAACCGAATTTGTCCGCCTCATACACGATGATCGTATTTACGCTCGGGATATCGATACCGCTCTCAATGATCGTCGTGCACACAAGCACATCGTATTCCCCGTCAATGAACCCGCCCACCACATGTTCCATTTCCGCCTCGCCCATCTGTCCGTGCGCCGCCGCCACGCGCGCGTTCGGTACATTGCGCTTTACATCAGCAAGAAGCTTATCCATCTCCTTGATCTGCCTGCACACAAAATATACCTGCCCGCCACGGTTTATCTCGCGCATCACTGCGTCCGCCAGCAATCCGTCCGAATAACGCATCACATACGAATACGGCTGTTTGCGCATGGCAGGAGGCGTATCAATCGTGCTTAAGTCGCGGATACCCACCATAGACATCTCCAGTGTCCGCGGGATGGGCGTAGCCGACAGTGTGAGTACATCTACACTCTCGCGCAGCAGCTTGATCTTTTCTTTGTGCGAAACGCCAAAACGCTGCTCCTCGTCCACAATGAGCAACCCCAAATCGTTGAACTGCACGTCGTTTGAGAGCAGCCTATGCGTGCCAATGATGATGTCTGCCTTTCCGCGCTTCAAATCCGCAAGTACCTGCTTGTGCTGCGATTTTGAAAACCGCGAAAGCCCCGCGATGGTAACGGGAAAATCCGCAAACCGTTCATGAAATGTTTTCAAATGCTGGCGGGCAAGCAACGTCGTTGGCACAAGCACCGCCACCTGCTTCCCGTCCATCACCGCTTTCATGGCGGCGCGCATGGCAACTTCCGTTTTACCGTACCCCACATCGCCCAAAAGCAGCCTGTCCATTACGCGCGAAGACTCCATGTCCTTTTTGATCTGCTCGATACTTCTTACCTGTCCATCCGTTTCCTCATATAAAAAAGCGTCCTCAAATTGCTTTTGCCACACAGTATCCTCAGAAAACGCATGTCCGTTGCTCTCAAACCGCTGCGCATACAGCGCCACTAAATCAAACGCGAGCTTAAGCGCCGATTCACGCGCCTTGGTCTTTGCATTTTCCCATTCCTTGCCGCCCAGCTTGGATAACTGCGGCAGCGCGTCCTCACTGCCGATGTATTTCTGTACGCGGTCGATCTGCGCGGTAGGAATGTATAGCTTGTCTCCTCCGCGGTATTCAAGCTCCATATACTCGGCGACGTTGCCACCCGCCTCCAGCGTTTTCAGTCCCAGATATTTCCCCTTGCCGTGCACGTCGTGCACCACAAAATCACCGGGCGCAAGATCACTGAAAATATCCTCTTCCATGGCGGAACGCGCCGCTTTTTTGCCCACTGTCTTTTTACGGATACGCCCAAAAATGTCGTTGAGCCCCAAAACGATGGTCCGTGCCGATGGAATCTCAAATCCATATGGCACATATTCCTCCGTCACAAAAACGCCCGTTTCCCGCGGCTTTGCCATCACCGGCGCGATCATATCCCATTCTTTAAGTGCTTCGCTTAGCGCCTTAGCCTTACCGCCGGCGCACAGCACAACGGTGTATCCGTTCTCC
Source organism: uncultured Christensenella sp. (assembly GCA_964494645.1). Lineage (GTDB taxonomy): Bacteria > Bacillota > Clostridia > Christensenellales > Christensenellaceae > Christensenella. The sequence continues at coordinate 14,043 of CAZBSH010000033.1, forward strand.
AGACGTTCCTTTGCCGCCTGCGCAAGCATATCTATCCTGCCATTGTATGCAGGAGCGGCGCGCAATTGCATGTCCGCCTCGCACACCGTTTTTAAGCGCGCGTTTTTGCCGCCCGCCATATCGAGGATAGTACTTTCCTTTTTTTTGAGAACGGGCGTTAGCGTTCCAATGCTTTCGCTCTGCACAGAAAACGCCTCCCCGTCTTTCACAAGGCGCGCGCACGCATCGTCAAATTCTGTTTTGACGCGCTTCGCCTCCGCGTACACATATTCAAAATCATCAAATAAAAGAAGCGCATCCGGAAAATAATCCGTGATATATGCCGGGGAAAACATCACCGGTAAAAACGTGTCGGAATTGTCAAAATTGCCATATTCTTCCACCGCCATGATCAACCGTTCCGCCAGCTCACGGTTATCTTGCTTTCTTAAATAATCGACCAGCTTTTCCTTGGCGTCCTTGTCCGGCACAACCTCGCGCGCGGGCGGCAGCAAATATTCGCCCAATGCGCTGCCCTGCGATTTTTGTGTCTCACTGTCAAAAAACCGAATGCTCTCGATCTCATCGTCAAAAAAGGTCACGCGTATCGGGCGCTTGCTGTCCGACGCAAAGATATCCAAAATCTCTCCCCTACGCGCAAATTCCCCCTTGGAATAAACTGTGCCCGTATGCTCATATCCGTTTTTCGCAAACGTTTCCATCAGGCTGTCCATATCGTAACGCTCGCCCGCCTTCAAAAGGAAGCACGAGGCCGCAAAATGTTCCGGCGGCATCATACGGCTCAAAAACGCACGCGCTGAAAGAAACACAACGCCCTTGGTATGCGTTGTGTTTTTGAGGATACCCGCGCGAACAAGCTCTTCTTCCCTGCCCTTCGCCTCCACACTGCGCAGCGAAAAATCATCGTCGGGAAACAACACACCGCCCGCCGCCGCTGCCAGGTCGCGCGCCCCCTGCTCCGTCGCCGTAACGCACAAGATTTGCTTGTGCGCGCTTTTTCTGAGTGCTTCTGCAAAATACGGCTTTGCATTTTGCGTAACGCCAAAAACCGAGCAAGGCAGCTGCCCCCCTCGGATACATTTCAAAACCTCTTCAAATGCCCCGCTTTTTTCGATCAGCGGGCTGATCGTATCGTTCAAGTTATGTTTCTCCTTGTTGTCGCTCTGTTTCTTTTCGTCATTTGGTGCTTATTACCGCCGGCTGCTTCTCTCAAGCCGCGCGGGGTCCCCTATTTATTGAACTCCGCTTGCGCAGCGTCGTCCCAAAGCTCCCTCTGCTCCGTTTCGCTTGCGCTAAACTTCGCCCGTCCGCTTGCTCCTCCTTTTCCCCTTCGCGGCTCGCTTCGCTCAAGCCGCGCGGGGTCCCCTATTTATTAAACTCCGCTTGCGCGGAGTTTACACCGTCCGTGATAATGCGCTCGCATGCATCTGCCGCACGTTCAAAAAGCGCTTGCGCGTCATCGCGTTTTTCCTTCTCGAATTTTCCCAGCACATGCCCGATCAGATTTGCCTGTGGCTTGCCGATACCAATGCGTATGCGCGCAAAATCGCCTGATTTCGTATAACCTAAAATAGAGCGCATCCCATTGTGCGTACCGGCGCTTCCCTTGTCGCGTATCCGCAGCGAACCGAACGGAATGTCAATATCATCATATAATACAATAAGATTCTCAAGACCAACATCATAATAATCAAGCATACCGTCCACCGCATACCCGCTGTTGTTCATATATGTCGTAGGCTTTACCAGCATAACTTTCTCGCCGCCAATCATACCCTGCCCCGCAAGCGCATCAAACTTCGTCTTTTTCAGTTTGATATCATGCCGTTTTGCAAGCACATCAATCGCCAGCCATCCGGCATTGTGCCGCGTATTCTTATATTTCAATCCCGGATTACCCAGCCCAAACACAAAATACATGTTCTCTCTTCTTTCTCCTTCTCGCTCACCGGATACCGACTCCCTACAAGCGATTGTTTCCACCGATCATTCCGCCGGATCAGTCACGCCCTCAACCGACGTATCGTTTCCGGTATCGCATTGCCGGACGCATACGAGCGTTCGCCCGAAACGGCAACAGAACAACGCACGATCTGCGGCTTTCATTGCGCGCAAACTATTTCCGTTTGTCTTTCCATCCCATCTTCACCGTCTGTCTGGAACGCGCAATGGCAAAAGCGCTGTCCGGAATATCCTCCGTGATCGTCGATCCGGCGGCAATATACGTTTCCTTCCCTACATTGACCGGTGAAACAAGATTCGTATTACAGCCGATGAACGCGTCGTCGCCCACTGACGTACGACACTTCTTCTTGCCATCATAATTGACGACCACCACCCCGCAGCCTACGTTGATGCGCTCACCGAAATCCGCGTCTCCTATGTACGTCAAATGCGAAACCTTTGTTCCGTCACCAACATTCGAATTTTTCACTTCCACAAAATCGCCGATGCGGCATTTGTCTCCGATCACAGAACCCGGACGCACATACGCGTACGGTCCGATCGTCGTGTTTTCGCCGATCTTCGCGTCAAGAATCACAGAATTTTGCACCGTCGTACCATCACCGATCTCACTGCCTGCAATACGCGACCCCGGATAAAGCTGCACATCCTCGCCAATCACGCATCCCCGCTCAAGCGTCACATTCGGATAAATGACCGTGTCCCTTCCAATCGTAACATCCGCGTCGATGTATACTGTTTTGGGGTCTATCATACTGACACCGTTTTTCATATGCCGCTCCGCGATACGCTCACGTAATATCTCCGCGCACTGCGCGAGCTGTGTCCTGTCGTTCACGCCCATGCATTCACGCGCGTCGCGCGCGATATAAGCGCCCACTTTCTCGCCCTTTGCGTTCAATATCCCAACAATGTCCGTCAAATAATATTCGCCCTGCGCGTTTGCGGGCTTCAACTCCTTCAAACACTCCAAAAGCAGCGACGTACACACACAATAGCACGAAGCGTTCACCTCGCGAATCGCTCGCTGCGCATCGCTTGCGTCCTTTTCCTCCACGATCGCCGTCACATCCCCAAACTCATTGCGCAAAATGCGTCCGTATCCGTACGGGTTTTCAAGCTCCGCCGTCAACATCGTACAGGCGTAATTCCCCGCCTCTGCCGCGTTTACCATTGCCGCCACCGTCTCCTGCTTCAAAAGCGGCATATCCCCGGCAATAATAAGCGTATATCCTTCAAATCCCTCTAAAAGATGCGACGCACACATCACGGCGTGCCCGCTCCCCTTGCGCTCCGCCTGCTCCGCAAACAGCAATGTGTCGCCAAATTTTTCCTTCAACCGATCACCGCCGTGTCCACATACGACAATGCATTTTTGCGTGTCCGCGCCCGCCGATGCGTGCAGCACCCATTCCAGCATCGAACGTCCCGCGATCTCGTGGAGCACCTTAGGCGTTTTTGATTTCATCCGCGTGCCTTCCCCCGCCGCCAAAATCACCGCTGCACATTTATTGTTCATATCCAATTTCTCCTTCAGATAATTTCAAAATTGCTTCATAACCTATCTTATTATACACAAATGGACTGCGCATGAAAAGCGAAAAAAAGAACCCCCTGCAGGAGCCCCTTTTTCATGCTGTGATCAATAGTTTTCTTCCGAACCGTAGGTATCCGTCTGGTCTTCCGGCATATTTTCATATTCCTTCAAAATGACCTGCTGGATCATCTCGCGCGTGTCGGAGTTAATCGGATGTGCGATATCCTTATATTCCCCGCTCGGCGTTTTCCTGCTTGGCATGGCAATAAACAACCCGCTTGCGCCTTCTATGATCTTCATGTCGTGAATCACGAACATGTCATCAAAAGTGACAGAAACGATTGCCTTCATTTTGCCGGTGCCATCGATCTTTCTAATGCGAATGTCTGTAATGTTCATATTCAATCCTCCACCTTGTCTTGTCTATGATTGATACCCATTCATGCCTATACCACAGCAAAGTATATCGCATAAAAAACATTCTAAACATAATATTCAATTTTTTTGTTATTCTATCATAAACTTTCCCAAAAAGCAATATTTTCGTTGCCCACGCGCATTTGCGACTCTTTTTCGCCTTAAAAGGTTGAAAATTCGATTTTGGTCTCGCTCAGCTCTTCCAGCACAAAAATCGACCGGTATTCATTGATGCGCTTCTTCTGGGGATACTTGTTGACGATGGCGGCTCCCGTACCGACCACAGAAATATGAAATTCACTCAACATATCGCTGATTGCCTTGATTGTTCCTCCGCCGCCGATAAAGTCGTCGATAACAAGCGCCCTGCCTCCCTCGCGGATAAGTCGCTTGGAGAGCGACATCGTCTGCAAACGCCGCGATGAGCCGGAAAGATAGTTGATTGAAACGACGGACCCGTCCGTCAATTTGCTTTCACGTCGCGCAATGGCAAGCGGCAAATTCAAAACACGCGCCACGCTCATCGCAAGGGGGACACCCTTTGTCTCCACCGTCACAATAAAGTCCGCCTTTTTGTCCATAAACCACTCCGCGATGATCTGCGCCATACCGTCCACATAATAAGGCGTACAAAAGAGGTCCACCAGATACATATATCCGCCGGGCAGGATACGCGACGTATCCGTCATCTTGTCGATCAGATCCTGCTTTAGCAGCATACACGCATTTTCAGGCATTTTCGGCACATAGCGGATGCCACCGCGCGCGCCTGTTACGGTTTCCACATGTCCGATGCCCGCTTCAAAAAACGCCTGTCTGATCACTGACGCATCCTCCGAAAGACTGGATTTCGCCGCGCCGAACAATTCCTGAAAATAGTTCAAGGAGTACAGTTTATTGGGATTTTTCGCAAGCAATGCGCACATCATTGCGATCCTCTGCTTTTTGTTCGCCATGGTTTGTTTTCCCCCCCACCCATAGGTTTTGGTTGCAGAAATATGACATATTCAGTATAATAGATACGCTGTATATTGTATACGGTGAAATTTTATCGGGAGAACGGAATGGAAATCAATTTTTCGGATTTAAAAGATAAACCGGTTCATTTTATCGGAATAGGTGGCTGCTCTATGAGCGGACTTGCACAGATCATACACGCAAACGGTCTTTGCGTAACAGGATCGGACATGAAGGAATCCGCCTTCACAAAGCAGCTTGAAAAGCGCAGCATTCCCGTCACGATCGGGCACGACGAAAAGAATGTGCACGGCGCAGGACTTGTGGTCTATTCCGCGGCGATCAAGCCGTTCAATCCGGAATATGCGTATGCGGCGAGCCACAATATTCCCATGCTCGAGCGTTCCAAGCTTTTAGGCCTGATTTCCTCACACTATAAACGCGTCGCCTGCATTGCCGGCTGTCATGGCAAAACGACAATCACCTCCATGCTTGCTCTCGTCATGCAAAATACCGAGCAAGATGCGACCGTTCATGTAGGCGGAATGGTAGATTTCTTAGACGGCGGCGTACACATCGGCACAAACGACGCATTCGTCACAGAAGCGTGCGAATATGTGCGCAGCTTCCTGACGTTACATCCCACGCATATCCTTGTCAACAATATCGACGACGACCATCTCGATTGTTATCGTGATATCGACGATATCTTTGATACGTTTGTCGAATTTATAAGCAAGCTCGACGGCAACGGCGTGCTGCTGCTAAACCAGTCCGATGAACTCGCCTACCGCTTGCGCGAGCATTCTCCCTGCCGGATCGTAACTTACAACGACGAGCCAAACAGCGAGTGGTATTTGAGCAATATTTCCTTTGATGAATTCGGCTGCGGCAGCGGCGATGTGACCTATCATGGTGAAAATTTAGGTCGCCTTACGCTTTCCGTACCCGGTCTGCATAACCTGCGCAACGCTCTCGCGGCAACTGCGTTCGCCTACGAGGTGTTCGGCGTAGATGTCAAGACATCCATCCGCGCGCTTAAAAATTATAAGCTCGCAGGCAGGCGTTTCGAGTTCATGGGCGAACGCAGCGGCGTAAAAGTATTTCACGATTATGCCCACCATCCCAGCGAGATCGCGGCATGCCTCGACGCCGCCAAACTCGTGCCCCACAGCAAACTTTGGGTAGTGTTCCAGTGCAACTCATACACCCGCGCGCGTACCTTAAAAGACAAATACGCGCTATGTTTTACAGATGCTGACGAAGTCATCATGCCGGATATCTATCCGGGACGCGATACCGACACGCAAGGCATCCACGCGCGCGACGTCGTCGCGGCGATCAACGCCAATTCAGCCATCTGCCTTTACATCCCGACGTTTGAGGAAATCAAAGATTATCTTCACAAAAACTGGCAGCCGGGAGACATCGTCATCACGCTCGGCTCAGGCGACGTCAATAAGCAGCAGCTGATATTTTTCGAAGACTGACAAACGGGCGGGACAAAAGCATCCCGCCTTTTTTGATCACACATCTAGGAAGGATCAACCATGGACCACCAGAATTTCATCGACTATTTTAACAGCCACGACCGGTTCAGCATAGAAAACGGCATATGCCTTACCAAGCTTGGAGAAGGGTTCGCCGAAGCGGAGCTTTATTTCGACCCGGCATGTACCAATTTCATGGGAACGATGCACGGCGGCGCGTTGTTCACGCTTGCCGATGTGGTCGCGGGTACGGCGCTGTTGCACCACGGCAGCCTGTGCGTCACGCTGAGCAGTTCCATCAACTATATCCGCCCCTCTTCAAGCGGCAAATTAAGGGCAGTAGCCCACGAAACACATTGCGGCTCCAAGATCGGCGTATGCGATGTAACGATCTTCAACGAGGGTAACCACGTCGTCTGCACATGCACCTACACCATGTATATGACAGGCAAACCGCTGCCCGAAGAAGCCCAAACCAAAGAGTCTGAACGGTCATAAAGAAAAAATACGCACCAATCAACCCTTCACGCGTACAAGGCTTACGACCCGCACATCCACTTCTCCGGTGGATTGCAGCACGTTGTAGGTTCCGTACGCACTCATCTGACCCTGCCGCTCTTCAAAGGTAAGATACACATAATTCGGGATACCGATGCTGTTATCCGTCAGCGGCACATTATTGATGCCTGTTTTTACCGCATCCATCGCAGCGATTGATCCCACAGCCGGAGTCTCTTCATGCTCAAACGTCACACGGTACAGTCCATTCTCTCCCTTTTCAAGGGTCCATATCCAATCGAATGTCAACACATCCGGCAAACCTCCCTCATTTTCAGGATTTTGCGCGATGTATGTTTCCTTGCCTGCATATGTGCCCGATATATCTATCCCGCCTTGTGGTGCCGTTGTACATCCGGCAAACAAGAGCAACACAAACACAAGCAGCGCCGCAGCAATACCTTTTCTTTTCATGTATCCCTCCGTCAGATCGACTTATTAATTTTGTAACCAATGGTTAATTATGTAATTATATCACATTCCCCCTTTTTTGTACAAAAAAGAACGCCGCTCACAAGCGGCGCTCAAAGTTCTTGCTTCTTTATATATGACTCGCCTTTCTTAATACATCTGCGAATCAGCCCGCGCAGGCGTCTTTTACTGTGTCGTCTATGATACGATACGTATCATCATTCAGGCAATCATATTTGATCGTTGTTATCTTTTAATATTCTTGAACGCTTCCGCCTGCTGACGTATCCCGACTTCCGCCGCAAATCGTTCAATACTCGATGCGCCAAAGAAGCCGTCAACACCTTTCGTCCGGCTGATGACATATTCCGCGTCTTCCGGCTCCGCAATCGGACCGCCGTGGCAAATCACAAAAATATCCGGATTGACTGCGCGCCCCGCGTCACAAATTTCCTGTACGCGCTGTACACAGTCGTCAAGCGTCAATGCCGTCTGTGCACCGATCGACCCTTTGGTGGTCAATCCCATATGCGCAACCAAACAGTCCGCGCCCGCCTCTGCCATCTTTTTCGCATCCTGTGCGTTAAACACATACGGGCAGGTAAACAGATCGAGCTCATGCGCCTTGCGGATCATATCCACCTCCACATCATAGCCCATGCCCGTCTCTTCGAGGTTCGCACGGAACATCCCATCAATTAGACCGACTGTCGGGAAGTTCTGCACGCCCGAGAAGCCTTGTTCCTTGAGCTGCTTCAAAAACACGTCCATCAGCCGGAACGGGTCTGTCCCACATACGCCCGCCATGACCGGCGTATCCTTCACAACAGGCAGTACCTCGCTGCCCATCTCCACCACGATCTGATTCGCGTCGCCATACGAAAGCAGCCCCGCGAGAGATCCGCGCCCCGCCATACGATAACGCCCTGAATTATAAATAATGATCAGGTCTACGCCGCCCATTTCGCCGAATTTCGCCGATATGCCCGTACCTGCGCCCGCGCCGAGAATGATCTTTCCTTGCGTCCCCTGTTCCTTTAGCCTGCGGATGATCTCTTGTCTTTGCATCTTTATTTCTCCTTTTTACAATTGATTTCGTCAATTAATTTTTGCGCGGCAGCCCTTGCAAACTGCGCGTCATTGATATGACAATCCAGCTCGATAAGCTCCGCCCTGTCCGTATCAACATTTGCGCGAATCGCTTCAAACAGCGCCGCGTCCTCTTCTTTGCCATAAAACGGCTCGCCCTCTTTATCTATCATAGAAACGCCCCCAAGCGGCAATATCAGCGCCGCCGGACCCGTGCTTTGATTGATCTTTTGTGCAATGATCTTTCCCAACTGCGTATTTTCTTCCTTTGTCGTACGCATGAGTGTCGTCGTCGGATTGTGGCGATAAAAATTCCGCCCTTGATACTTCTTGGGTACGCTGTCATACGGACCAAAATTTACCATATCGAGCGCCCCCACAGAAACCACCTGCGGCACGCCATGTTTTGCGGCAGCGTCCATACGCTGTTTTCCCGCTGCAAGAATGCCTCCAAACAGCTCGTCACACCATTCTGTTGTTGTCAGATCAAGCACACCCTCAAAAAAACCGGAAGCGATCAGGTTTTCCATTGCCAGACCCCCCGTTCCCGTCGCATGGAACACCAACACCTCATATCCCCGCTCTTCCAAATATTCACGCGCAGCATCCACACACGGCGTGGTCACGCCGAACATCGTCGCCGCGATCAACGGCTTTTTTTCTGTGTTCCGGCGCGCTTCAAATTTCAACATGCCCGCCATCGCGTGTGCCGCATTGGAAAATATTTTGATGGACAGCGAATTCAGTCCCGCTACATCCACGATAGACGGATACATCATGATATCGCTCGTCCCCACATATACGGAAACATCACCGCCCGCAACAGTGGAAACCATTAGCTTGGGAACGCCGATGGGCAACGCACGCATCCCCGGCGTCACGACGGACGTACCGCCCGATCCGCCGAACGAAAGCACCCCATCAAATTTTCCTTCTTCAAAAAGTCTGGGCAGCAATACTTCTATGCCTTTTGCAAGCATCGCCGTTGATCGCGCGCGATCTTTTTCCCGCGCCAGCTCTTTGATATCTCCGCCCACCGCGCGCGCCACCTCCACATTATCAATGTCAGGCGTAAAAACGCTCTCAAATACACCGCTGTGAATGGTCAGCACATCGACTCCCACGTCGTTTAGCAACCCTTTTACATACAGGTATTCAGCGCCCTTAGAATCAAAAGTCCCTACCAATGCAACAGTTTTCATCATATTCTACTCCGTCTTGGATTTGCATATAGTATACCACGTCACGCATTCGTAAACTATATGGATCACGTCATTTTTGTGATTTTTATCGTCAATAAAGGGCTTGCAAAACCATGAAAATATGATAGAATAGAATAGTCCTTGTAAAATTAGATATCTGGGTGTGGCGCAGTTTGGTAGCGTGCT
>CAZBSH010000034.1:0-23767 GCA_964494645.1 uncultured Christensenella sp.
CCTGCCGAGAGGCGGGTGTTAGAATTCACGGCTTACGGCACTTTGGTATATAAAAATAGCCGAATGGTGTAACGGTAACACTAACGACTCTGACTCGTTCATTTAAGGTTCGAATCCTTATTCGGCTGCCAAAAGCCCCTGCCAGATATGGCGGAGGGTTTTTTATTTGTTGCAAAAAGACGTGGGATTCACTATACTGAATGCGTAATCACTCACAAAATTGCATCCGAAAGAGGTATCGTATGCGTAAACTTGTCACACTCAAAGATATTGCAGAACGAGCCGGAACGAGCATCAATACGGTTTCGAAAGCTTTGAGGGATCATCCGCAGGTTTCGGAAAAAAAGAAAAAAGAGATTTTGCAGTTGGTAGAGGAAATGCATTATATTCCAAATATCGCCGCAAAGAATCTTAGAAGACGGAAGACCAATTTTATTGGATTAATCGTAAGCGATAATACTAACCCTTACTTTGCGTATATCATCAATGTTGTGCAGCAGAAGCTCAAAGAACAAAAGTATTATACGCTGATTTTCAATAACAATGAAAACATAGAAGACGAACTGGGAATCATCCGCGAAATGTGCGGGCTCAATGTCGAGGGCGTTCTGCTGACACCTGCGTTGGGCAATGAAAAGAGCGCCGCGCTTCTTCGGAAGTATAATATTCCGTATGTTCTTATGAACCGTTATATTGAAAAGGGGAAGGATAACTACGTGGTGGCGGACGACGAAAAGGCAGGGTATTTGGCGACGCGCCATATGCTTGCGCGAAAACCGCGCCAGACGATGTTTATCAACTATTTCGATTCGGTATCAACGGCGGTAGATCGGCAAAAAGGATACGAGCGCGCGTTAAAAGAATACGGTATCACCCCCGACCCCAAATGGGTTTCGCATGGGTGCATGGGTAAGGATGAGGGATTCGAAGCCATGTCAAAAATGCTGCTTACGGAAAAAGCGCCTTTTTCTGTTCTCTGTTATAATGATTACATTGCTTTGGGCGCGCTTTCGGCGCTTTATGGCTATCAATACAAAATTCCCGAGGAAGTCGCAGTCATGGGCATCGATAATGCGGAATGTTATTTCATTGGTTCTTATGGTCTTTCTACCGTTAATATACCCATTCAGGAAATTGCGGAAAAGAGCGTGGAACTTTTGATGTGCCTGATCATAGCGCAGGGAGAGAAGAAAAAAATAAAACCCTCTCAGATCATGGTGGATCCGGGCATTGTCGTACGGCAAACAACCTAAATTATGAATTTAATGAAAATTCTATTGACAGCTCTTTATTGCTGTGATAAGCTTGTTTTAAAAGTTAACGTTAACTTAAATTTTCGTTCCAAACTCTCATAAAACACAAAAGTTTATAGCAAAAAATATCCGCGCATTGAACGGAAGCGAAAAAGCATAGAAATAAAGTTAACGATAATCCAATCTAATATCTCATAGGAACTCTCTTCATTCTTTAGTTAAAACAGATGATATACTTTGAAATTTGTATAAAAACGATAACGTAGACGTAATTGGATTAACGTTAACCCTATCGTGAGAGGATTCCAAAGGAAGAGAGCGCTTTTATTCAGTTCATCTGGCTATACAATATAGCTTGGATAAATTATCTACTCAAATGGAGGTATGAAACAAATGGGAAGCAAAAAGATCAGATTGGCATTGGTTGGCGTTGGGAACTGTGCTGCGTCGCTCGTGGAAGGACTTTACCTTTACACCGACAAAAACGTGGCGGACGAGGTAGGCGGACTCATGCACTACAATCTTGGCGGTTATGAGCCGAAGGATGTACAAGTTGTTGTGGGGTTCGATGTAGATTCGAAGAAGGTAGGCAAGGATGTCAGCGAGGCGATCTGGGAATGGCCGAATTGCGCTTACGAGATCGGCAAAGTTCCGTTCATGAATGCGCCTGTATTAAGAGGACCGGTTCTTGATGGTGCACCGGAGCATCTGCGTCATTATTATGGAAAAGACTATTTCGATATCGACGAAAAAGAGCCGCCGGTAGATGTTGCGCAGGCGTTGAAGGATTATAAAGTCGACGTGATATTGATCAACCTGCCTACAGGATCGCATGATGCGGCGCGTTATTATGTGGATGCTGCGCAAAAAGCAGGCTGTGGCGTTGTAAACGGAATACCGGAGCTGCTTGCGAGCGATGAGGCAATTGCAAAAAGTTGTGAAAAAGCAGGCATCCCGATTTTGGGTGACGACTGGAAGAGCCAGATCGGCGCAACGATTGTACATCGTGCGTTAATGAAACTGTTTGAAGACAGGGGACTGAATATCAAAAAATCTTATCAGCTCAATTATGCGGGTAATACGGATTTCATCAACCTCGTAATGCGTGGCGAAACGAAACATGTAACGAAACATGACGCGATTTCTAGCCTTCTCAAAAAGGATGTGCCGATTGCTCCGGGGTTTGCGTTTGTAGACAATCAGGGAGATCAGAAAACGGCCTATATCCTCATTGAGGCTGCAAAGTTCGGCGGTGCGCCCGTCAGACTGCAATTGCATCTTGAGGTAGAAGATGCTCCCAACTCGGCAGGCATCAGCATCGACGCGGTACGCTGCTGTAAGCTTGCGATGGATAAGGGTATGTCGGGTGCGATCGAAGCACCATCCTCTTATTTCTTCAAGCATCCGCCGGTACAGTTCCCGGATGATACATGCAGAGAGATGCTCGAAGAATTTATTGAGGGATAAAGTTCATACAAAAATATAGAACGGGGAGCAATGGAAATGGCAAGTGAGATAGACGTAGTCGTAGTGGGAAACATTATCAAAGAAACCATTGAGTTTCAGGACAGGCGTATCGGTCCGGTTCTGGGAAGCCCGGCAGCGTACTCCAGCATTGTGATGGCTGTACAGGGAAAACGGGTAGGATTGGTGAGCTATTACGGAAATGACATGGATGCTATTGTCTCGGAGCTGGACATACTGGATCGCCGCGGGATCAAGGATCACGATTATACGACCACAAATCTGCTCGTATATAAAGCAGACGGTACAAAGTATGTGAATTACCAGCGAAAAGCGCCGAGCTTGTACTTTGAAGATATCCATCCGGAATATCTCGCTTGCCAGTATTTCAAGATATGCCCGATGGATTATGAAGTGGACGTTAGTTTGGTGAAGCGTCTATCGGATCAAGGCAAGACCGTGTTTGTCGATCTGGGCGGTTATGGCGGCGCGACAAGTGATATCCGCTATTCCGTGGACGAAAGCAAGGGTAAGAAGGTGATCGAGGGGCTTTGCCAGAGCGCGTCGATCATCAAGGCAAGTCAAGAGGATCTGGCTTCCATCTTCCCCGGGCGAACGGCGGAACAGGCGGCGGAGATCATGAACGAGTACGGCGCAACGGATATTGTCGTCACGATGGGCGGGGACGGAGCGTTTTACAAGCAGGGCAACCTTGCGCCGGTATATTTTGAAATATTTAAGGCGCACAGTAATATCGACGACGGATCTCTGGATTTTACAGGGGCGGGTGATTCCTTCGGGGCCGGATTTATGGCCTCGTACAGTGAATTTCGCGATATCCCGAAAGCGATCGTGAACGGCAGCGCAACAGCGTCGCTTGTGATCGAGAATACCGGAGGGTGTATGGCAAGCCGTATGCCGTCCGGGCAAAGGGTAGAGGAACGGATCAATACAGGAAAATAATAAAAGGAGGGGATAGGATTATGAGTAAAATTGGTGTTGGTATCATAGGAGCGGGGTCTATCGCGGAAATCGGGCATTGCCCGTCCATACAGGCGATCCCGCAGGCGGAGCTGGCGGCTCTTTGTGACACGGATGCTGCCGTTCTTGACAAGATGACAAAGAAATGGGAGCCGAAAAAGTCGTATGCAAACTATGATGACATGCTGGAGGATAAAGACGTACAGGTTGTGATCGTCGGTTCTCCAAACAGATATCATGCGCAGCAGGCGATCGACGCGATGCGCGCGAAAAAGCATGTGATCGTGGAAAAACCGTTTGCGTGTACGCATGAAGAAGCGTGGAAAATGGTTGATGTTTGTAAGCAGGAGGGCGTATTCCTGATGGCGGGGACTAACCAGCGTTTTTGGGAGCAAAACCAGATCGCGCGTCAATTGATCGACGACGGGTTCATCGGTCAGCCGATGATGGGACGTTCGTCACTGCATGAGGGCTGGAGTCTTTATCATGAGCAGCTTTCGTTTACGCAATTCCGTGCCGATCCTGATGAGGCGGGCGCAGGAGCATTGTTCGATTTGGGCGCGCACAGGGCGGACTTGTTGATGTATTTGATGGGCAGTAAGCCGAAGCGAGTGATGGGTATCGTAAAACGCTTGGTTACTCCGGAAGAATATACGAAGCTCGATGACTCGTTCTGGATTTTGATCGAATTTGAAAACGGTGCGACAGGCTGCATCAGCGGGGACAGGTATTCGCCCGCGGTTTCAAATATTTCAGAAGTATATGGTTCGGAAGGCACGATCTTCACCGGGTCAGAGGCAACGAACCCGTTCCAGAGCGCGCCGCTTGCCGTATATACGGACAAAGAGTTCAGGCAGGATCAGTTACCGGATATCGTGAAGGAATACCGCTACCCACAGCTTTTTTGGTCGGAGGATATCATGCAGCCGAGCGGCAATGTCCCCAAACGCTGGGTACCGATCTATCCTAAGCGCGGTTGGGCATACAAGAGCATGCTGCAACACTTTATTGAGTGTATCGAAAAGGATGTTGCGCCGTCATTGACGCCTGAGGCAAGCGCGTTGGTAACGGATGTTTTGGTAGGTGCGTACCAGTCTATGAAAACAAATTCATGGGTAGACCTTCCGTTAAAGGAAAATTATATCGTACCAAATTATAATGCGCCGGACTGTAAATAACCGGCACGGAAATTGCCCGTAAGGGCAACAGAATGCATGTTCTTTCACTTCCTATAACGATGGTGTTTTGTACCGCAGTCATACATGGCTGCGGTACGGGGCACGATCCTCTGTAAGCAGTTGCACGACGACAGAATAGAAAAAAATTATGTTGAAACCAAAATTTGCTGTGAAGCAAATTGCATCTATATGCAAATATATTATCTAGGAGGGAAAAAATGAAAAAGACTATCTCTATGGTACTGGTTTGTATTCTCGCATGTATGCTCTTCGCAGGCTGCAGTGTGCCTGCAACACAAGAAAGTGTAGCGCCGTCCGAATCGGCGGCAACAGAATCGAGCGCGGCTCCGGCAGCTTCCGAATCTGCTGCTGCGCAGGAAAGCAAGGCTCCGGCAGCAGACATCACGATCGGGTATTCCTTTCCGACCAAAAACAACGAGTTCTGGGGCAATGCACTTGCTTATGTAGAACAGGCGGGTCAGGAGCTTGGCTTTAAAGTGAATGCGGTTGACGCAAACAACGAGCAGGAAAAACAGGTAAATGACGTGAACAATCTGTTGTCGTCTGGCATCAGTGGTCTGGTTTTAGGACCGCAGGACGCGTCTGTTGTACCGGGGATCCTTGATGCTTGTAAGGCGAAGAACGTTCCGGTCATCATCATCGACCGTTGGCCGGGTGACGAGCTTAAGGCAGGAGAAGACTATGTGGCGTTTATCGGACCGAACGACGAGCAAGCAGGATATGACATTGCGATGTCGCTCATCAATAGCGGCGCGAAAAAGATTGTAGGCATCGGCGGCTATCAAGGTACGTCCGTTGCGGAAGGCCGCAAAGCAGGTCTTGACAAAGCGCTTGCGGAAAATCCGGATGTGGAACTCTTGCAGTTCGTGTATGCGGGCGAAAACATGGATGATGGCGACGAAGCGTTCCGTAATCTGTCACAGGCACATCCTGATCTCGACGGTGTGTGGTGCTATAACGATTCACTTGCGCTTGCGTCTGTAAACGTACTCAAAGAAAAAGGTATGATCGATAAGGTGAAAGTAGGTGGTATGGACTTACTGCAACCCGCGATCGATTCCATGAAAGCCAATGAGCTGTGGTTCTCTACAGGCGGGCATTACATGCAGGCGGCTGACGCGGCTGTTATCCTGTATGACTACATCAATGGAAATAAGCTGACGACAGACCCCGTGATCCGCATCAACTTGCTTGCGGTTTCGCAGGAGAACATGGACAAGTACGAAGCAAAATACGGCGAAGGCAAAAAGCCGATCGACTGGAAATCCCTGTCGCTCACGTATACGCCGGATGCGAAACAGAATTTTGATTTGACGCTTGACTAAGAATTGCATGGCTGGAGTACGGCACGGATTATTCCGTGCCGTACTCCGCCAAAAATTGTTATAGGAAAAAATTTTGACATGTCACTCATTTGGAGGGATTATTTTGGAACCTGTAATTGTTTTTAAAGGAATCAAGAAATATTTCCCCGGGACCAAAGCCCTTGATTGGGACGAAAAAGATGAAATGAAGGTCATGCCCGGGGAGATCCACGGACTGGTAGGAGAAAATGGCGCCGGGAAATCGACGCTGTTCCAAATATTGATGGGTATTTATACTCGTACCGAAGGAGAAATACTCTTTGAGGGCAAACCGTTTGCTCCCAAAAGTGCGCTGGATGCTGAGGAAGCCGGAGTATCTATCATCATGCAGCAGCCAAACTTTGTATATAACCTTACGGTTGCGGAGAATATTTTTCTTGGAATGGACAAACCGTTCAGGAACAAGCTTGGACTGATTGACTGGAAGCGGCAAAACGAAGCCGCGCGTAACATATTGAAAAAGGTCGGGTATGACCATATAGATCCGACAGCGGTGATGTCGAATTTAGGTTTTGAGGAAAGAAAGCAGGTGGAGATCGCGCGCGCGTTGTCTGCCGATCCAAAGGTACTGCTGGTGGACGAAACATCGGCAGCAATTTCCAAGGAATCGGTAGAGAGCTTATATGCGTTGCTGCGCGAACAGCGTGATAAAGGTATGGCGATCATATACATATCACACTTTATTGATGAGGTATATGAGCTGTGTGACCGCGTAACAGTCATGCGCGATGGAAAATATATCACTGATATGCAGGTAAAAGAAACGACGCCGGATATGATCATTGCGAACATGGTCGGGCGCGATGTTTCGATGGAATCTTACCGCAGTGATGACAACAGCTCCATCAAAGAGGAAATGCTGCGGGTCGATCAATTGAGTATGGAAGGCGCTTTTCATAATGTAAGCCTCAGTGTGCGCGCAGGAGAGATCGTAGGGATCGCGGGGATCGGCGGATGCGGTTCGGATGATTTTGGAAAGGCGTTGTTTGGTTATGTCAAAACAACAGGCGGGAGCGTTACGTATAAAGGAAAGCAGATCTTCGTAAAAAATCCTTCGGAGGCGCTCAAGCAAAAGATTGGTTATATCCCAAAGGACAGAGACCGTGAAGGTTTGGTGCTCAAATACAATTTGACGGTTAATATTTCCGCCGCTAATCTGCCCAATATGATAAAAAAGGGCATGATCGATCAAAAGGGCGAAAAGAAGATGGCGCAGGAGTTTGTGAAAACCTTCAAGGTCAAAACACCGTCTATTGATACGAATGTGCAGGATTTATCGGGCGGAAATCGTCAAAAGGTTGCCATTGCCAAGTGGATCGCAAACGATTCTGACCTGCTCATTGTGAATTCGCCGACGCGTGGGGTGGATGTAGGCGCAAAGTATGAAATATACCACATACTGGAAGAATTAAAAAACAAGGGAAAAGCGGTATTGTTGATTTCAGACGAATTACCGGAATTGCTCGGCATGAGCGATAGGATCTATTGCTTTAAAAAGGGAAGCGTTTCCGCAGAATTTGAACGCGGTACCGATTTCACAGAAGAAACCGTCATTTCGGCAATGGTATAAGGAAAGGGAGGATCAGAACAATGGAACAGACATCCGCAATGAAAAAAGCATCAGTTAAGAGCTTTATGAAAAAGAACATCTCGTTTGCAGCGTTTATTATTTTATTCGTCTTTTTTGCAATTACCGCGCAGGGGAAATTCCTGTCGGGGGATAACCTCCTGACGATTGTCGGTTCGTCTATGGATCTGCTGATTATCGCACTGGGCGCAACGTTTATCATCTTGATGGGCAGCATAGACCTGTCGTGCGGGTCGATCCTCAGCCTGTGTGGGGTCATCGCGGCGATGACGCTGCAGGCGACGAATAATACGGTGGTTGCGATTTTAGCGGCAATCGGTATCAGTCTGGTCTGCTATTTTGTAATGGGATTTGCGTTTACAAAGATGAAAGTTCCGAGCTTTATCGCAACGCTTGGCATGCTCTCGATTGCGCGCGCGGTGGTTACGATGATCAGCGGCGGAACGGTCATTATGATTCCCTTTGAAAGTCCGTTCAAGCAATATATCGGTTTGCAGCCGTGGCTTGTTATCATTGGCATCGCCGCTTTTGTGATCGTGCTTATTATCGAGAGGTATACGCTTTTTGGCAGATATACGCGGTTGATCGGCGGAGATGAAACAGTTGCGAAGTTGTCGGGCATCAAGGTAGATAAGCACAAAATGATGGTGTTTTTGTTCGCCGGCGTGATGACGGCGCTGGGCGGCGTGGTGATGGCGTCGAGGATCGGTTCGGGATCGCCCGCGGTAGGGCAGGGCTACGAATTGAATGTCATTTCGGCTGTTGTACTGGGCGGAACGTCCCAACAGGGCGGTATTGGCGGTGTGAAGGGAACCATCATTGGCGCATTGACGCTGGGGATGCTGGCGAACGGACTGGTACTTCTTGGTATGCCGTCCGAAGTACAGATGCTCGTGAAGGGCGCGGTGCTCATTCTGGCGGTATTTATCTCAATGGAACGCACACCAAATATGGTAATCAGATAAACAGGAGAGAAATTATGAACAAAATTATTGAAGAATGCAAGGGAAAGATCAAGGCAGAAGCGGACGCGCTTTATACTGTGGCAGAGCAGGTAGACAGTTCGTATGTTGAGGCGATCGACGCAATCATGAACAGCAAGGGAAGGCTTATTATCACGGGGCTTGGGAAAACAGGTCATATTGGTAAAAAGATTGCAGCATCTTTTGCAAGCCTAGGCGTTCCTGCTTATTTTGTACACAGCTGCGAATCGTTACATGGAGACATGGGGATGATCACAAAGGACGATGTTGTGGTGATGATTTCCAACAGTGGAAAATCGCAGGAAATATTGAATATGTTGCCTCCGCTTAAGATTATTGGGGCGACAACAATCTCTATTACCAAGGGCAAAGATACGCCGCTTGCGCAAGGGTCGGATATTGCGATTTGCGCCAACGCGGGAAGTGAGATCGATCATATGGGCTTGGCACCCACCACAAGTTCTACCGCGGCGCTCGCAGTGGGTGACGCCCTTGCTACGGTCGTATGCGCGTTAAAAGGGTTCCGGAAGGAAGATTTTGCGTTGAGCCACCCGGGAGGGGCGCTTGGTCAGCAGTTGCTAAAAGAATATCAGGAACGCGTGAAGAAGGCATAGATTTGTGATATACTATGTAAAAAATTCGTTTTAAGGGAGAAGAGCATGCAAGAACATCTGTTTGACGAATACGAGGCAGTGGTGTTTGACCTGGATGGCGTGATCATCAACAGCGAACCGATACACATGGAGATCATGAATGATATCGTGAGGCAATATGGCGATCAGATTGAACGAAAGGATTACGATGAGAATTTTGTCGGCAAGTGTGAGCAAGATTGCTGGGGGCAGATCAAGAGCAGATACGAAATCCCTTATTCAACAGAAGAGTTGATCGAACAATACGTCGAAGGGATCACGCGGTATTTTGAAACGACCGAAAATCCGCCCGTTGTTCCATGGGTCAGGGAGTTGATCGAAATGATCCGCGCGAAGGGGATGAAGGCGGGGGTTGCCTCGTCTTCCTCGAAAAAGAACATATTGCTGTCTTTAAGCAGCGCAGGCTTGAAAGAGCGTTTTGATGTATGGGAAAGCGCTGAAGATGCCGGACGTGGAAAGCCCGCGCCGGATGTATACCTGAACGCGTGCGCGGCACTGGGAGTTGATCCGCAAAAGTGTATTGCAATCGAGGACTCTGAGCCCGGTGTACAGGCGGCAAAGGCGGCAGGGCTGTTCACGGTGGGTCTGCAAAACCCCGATTCCGGAAATCAGGATCTTTCGCTTGCGGACAAGGTTATTGATTCTCACAAAGAATTGCTGCAATAGGATTAGGAAAAACATGATAAAAAGGCGGGAAATGATTCCTGCCTTTTTTGTTGCAACCCGTTGTAAAACTTGTTAATATAAGCAGCAAAAGGAGCGTATAAATATGAAAAAAAGAGTATTGGCGATTGGTGGGAGTTACTTTATTGGGCGTGTGTTTTCCGTTTTGACAGCGCGGGAAACAGATTTTGAATTATGTGTACTAAACCGCGGACGATTTCCGCTTAAGAATGATAGAATCAGCGAAATCAAGGCAGACAGGCATGATACCCTCTCGGTAAGAGATGCGCTCTCAGGGGAAGGTGCGTTTGATGCGGTCGTTGATTTTTGCGCATACGAGCCGGGGGATATTATGTTGATGGGAAAGGCGCTGGAGGGAAAGGCAAAGCAATATATTTATATCGGAAGTTGCAGTGTGTTTGCCTCGTCAACCGGTGCGCCTAAAAAAGAAGACGCGTTACAGATTACGGAGCAGGGGGCATACCCCGGAGCGGAATACTCTTACCATAAGATGTTGCTTGAACGGGAACTGAAGAATGTTTGCGAAAAAGAGGGGATGGTACATACGATCCTGCGTCCTGCGTTCGTATATGGTCCGTTCAATTATGCGCCGCGCGAGTCTTATTATTTTGAACTGATGGCAAAAAATGAGGAGATTCCTTTTCCTGTGGATTCGCACTGTGCGTTTTCGTTTGTGTATGTAAAAGATATCGCGCGTATCCTGATGGACTGCATAGGAAATGAGACCGTGTATGGGGAATCGTTCAACCTTGCGGGGAAGGAGAGAGTCACATACAAAAGCCTGACGGATCTGCTCGGGACTTTTATTGAGCAGCCTCTTTCCATAAAGAATGTTACAGTACAAGAGGTATATCGTGACAATATCCCGTTGCCCTTCCCGCTTGATCAGGACGAATTATATGATGGAACCAAAATAAGCGGTACGCTCGGTTTTACTTATATGCCGTTTGAAGAAGGGCTGTTGGAAACATACAGGACATTCCGGCGATCGCGCTAAAAATTTGCGCGGCAGGTTGCGAAAAGGCGTCATATTTGATAAAATATATTGGTTAAGTTTTGAATAGGTTTCAGGGAGGCAGAAGTATGTCCGAATTGATGGAAATAACGATAGGAGACTTACTCACCAGACAGGCACAAGAATACCCGGATCACGAGGCGGTTGTTTCGCCGTATCTGGGGATACGCTATACCTATAAGGAATTCGACGAGTTGACGGATACGGTTGCGCGCGGATTCATGGGCATGGGGATCAAAAAAGATGATAAGGTCTCTATCTGGGCGAGCAACTATCCGGAGTGGATCATCACACAATTCGCAACCGCTAAAATGGGCGCGGTGATGGTTACGGTCAATACAAATTATAAGCAGTTTGAGCTGGAATACTTATTGAAGCAAAGCGATACGACAACGCTTATCATGATGCAGGGCGTGAAAGACAACAATTATGTTGAACATATCAACGGGCTTTGTCCGGAGCTTAAGGAATGCGAGCCGGGCAAGCTGGATTCTCCTAAGCTGCCCTTTTTGAAAAACGTGATTTATCTGGATAAAGAAAATCAGCCGGGCATGTTTGCTTGGGATGATCTGTTTGAATTTGCGAAAAAGGTTACGCCGGAAGAGCTTGCGCAGCGCAAGAGTGAGCTGGATATCCACGATGTGATCAACATGCAGTATACATCGGGTACAACAGGTTTTCCAAAAGGCGTTATGCTAACGCACTATAACCTTGTCAATAACGGTATGGCGATCGGCGATTGCATGAAGTTTACGCATGACGATATTCTGTGCATCAATGTGCCGCTGTTCCATTGTTTTGGTTGCGTTCTTGGAGTCATGGCTTCGTATACGCATGCAGCGACGATGGTGTTGATCGATCACTTTAACCCCGTTCAGGTCATGAACGCGATCCAGACAGAGAAGTGTACGGCGGTTCACGGGGTGCCGACGATGTTTATTTCTATGCTCGACCATCCGGATTTTGAAAAGTACGATTTTTCTACGCTGCGTACGGGCATTATGGCAGGATCACCGTGTCCGATTGAATTTATGAAGCGCGCGATGTCAGACATGAACATGAGCGAGATCACAATCACATATGGGCAGACGGAGGCGTCGCCTGCGATCACGATGACGACAACGACAGATCCTGTTGAAGTACGCGTTGCCACGGTAGGGAAAAAGATACCGGGGGTGGAGGCAAAGATCGTCGATCCGGAAACGGGAGAGGATGCGCCATATCATGTGCAGGGCGAAATCGTAGCGCGCGGTTATAACATCATGAAAGGGTATTATAAAATGCCGGAGGCGACGGCGCAGGCGATTGATAAAGACGGCTGGCTGCATACAGGCGACTTGGGAACGATGGACGAGGGTGGCTACTTTAAGATTACAGGTCGTCTGAAAGATATGATCATTCGCGGCGGGGAGAATATCTATCCGCGTGAGATCGAAGAATTTTTGTATACCAATCCGAAGGTGCGTGACGTACAGGTGATTGGCGTGCCGGACAAGCGCTATGGTGAAGAAGTGCTTGCTTGCGTTATATTAAAAGATGACGAAACAGCTACGGAGGAAGAAATGATCGATTTCGTAAGGGATGGTCTTTCACGCTTCAAATCTCCGCGGTACGTGCGTTTTGTGGACAGCTTTCCGATGACAGCAAGCGGAAAGATTCAAAAATATAAAATGCGCGAGTGGGCGATCGAAGAGCTCAATTTGAAGGATGCGGAAAAGATCGAGACCGCATAACCTGGTAAGGCTGGAATGATGGATAATATTGCAATACACAATTTGTTCGGGATCGAAGGGCTGGATATCGCGTGGTACGGAATCATTATTGCCTGCGGGATTGTTGCGGGCGTGGCGGTAGCGATATACGAGGCGAAGCGCAGAGGGTATACGGCAGAGCTGCTTATTGATTTTATGATTCTGGCGCTGCCTCTGTCGATTATTGGCGCCCGTATTTATTATGTCGCGTTTGAGTGGGACTATTTTTCGCAACACCCGGAAGAGATCATCGCGGTGTGGAACGGCGGGATCGCGATCTATGGGGCGATCATCGGCGGGGTTGTCGCAGCGCTCATTTTATCGAAATGGAAGAAATTTCCGTTGGGGCGCTTGCTGGATATTTGTGCCCCCGGGCTTATTTTGGGTCAGGCTATTGGACGCTGGGGAAACTTTGTGAATCAGGAAGCGTTTGGTAATGTGGTAACAGACCCCAATCTTCAATTTTTCCCTTACGCTGTATTTATTCAGGAACGATGGACAGGTACGGAAATGATCGTTAACCAATGGGTACAGGCAACGTTCTTTTATGAAAGCATGTGGAACCTTGCGATCCTTGCGCTGCTGCTCTTTTATGCGCGGCGCGCGAAGCACGATGGAAACGTGTTTGCCATGTATCTGATTGGCTATGGAATCGGTCGTTTCTGGATC
Organism: uncultured Christensenella sp.; assembly: GCA_964494645.1. Taxonomy (GTDB): domain Bacteria; phylum Bacillota; class Clostridia; order Christensenellales; family Christensenellaceae; genus Christensenella. Next base: position 13,605 of record CAZBSH010000034.1, read on the forward strand.
GAGGGAATCCGTATTTCTACTTTGCAGCTATGGCCGGGAATGCCTGTTTCACAGTTTTTGTCCATGGTGCTGATTGCGATTGGCGTGATCTACCTCCTTGTTATGCGAAAGCGGAACAAGCCGAATGTTTTATATGAAGGAAAATACTGCAAGGATTTTAAACCGGAAGAAGTATAAACAAGTATTCACGGGCGGAAATTTTCCGCCCTTACATTTTATTTTCATGAGGTGTGTGTCGTGAGAAACTTAACGATGATGACGGATCTTTACCAGCTTACGATGATGTACGGCTATTTCAAGGCAGGAAAGCACAAAGAAAAGGCAGTGTATGATTTGTTTTTCCGCCGACAGGGCGATGAAACCAATTATGCGATATGTGCGGGGCTTGAGCAGGTAATAGAGCTTGTAAACAACCTTTCCTTTGAAAAGGAAGATATTGCGTACTTGCGTTCCCTTGAGCTGTTTGGCGAAGATTTTCTGGAGTTTTTAAAAGATTTTCGATTTACAGGAGAGATCATGGCGATCCCTGAAGGGACGGTTGTGTTCCCGATGGAGCCTCTTGTACGGGTGAGCGCACCCATTTGTGAGGCGCAGTTGATTGAGACGGCACTTTTAAATATTGTAAACCATCAAACACTGATCGCGACAAAGGCAAGCCGTGTGGTGTACGCGGCGCAGGGTGATCCGGTGTTGGAGTTTGGTCTGCGCAGGGCACAAGGACCGGATGCGGGCATTTACGGCGCACGTGCAGCTTTGATCGGAGGTTGCAGCTCTACTTCAAATGTGCTGACGGCACAGATGTTTGGCGCAACTGCGGCAGGAACGCATGCGCATAGCTGGGTCATGAGCTTTCCGGACGAGTTGACGGCGTTCCGCGCTTACGCGGAAACATTTCCGCAAAATTGTATGCTGCTGGTCGATACATATGATACCTTAAAAAGCGGTGTGCCAAACGCGATACAGGTGTTTCGAGAGCTGACGGAAAAAGGATATAATCCGGTGGGCATCAGGCTTGATTCAGGAGATCTTGCATATCTTTCCAAGCAGGCGCGTAAGATGCTTGACGCGGCAGGATTTCCGCAGGCGCGGATTTTTGCGTCAGGAGACCTAGACGAATATACGATCGCGGATTTAAAACAACAAGGTGCGAAGATTGATGTCTGGGGTGTAGGAACAAAGATGATTACGGGCCACGATCATCCTGCTCTTGGAGGCGTTTACAAACTGAGCGCGGCGGAAACGGACAACGGCGAGCTTGTCCCCAAGTTAAAAATCAGTGAAAATGTTTGGAAGATTACAAATCCGGGGACCAAAAAAGTGGTGCGTATCTACGGCAAGCCGGACGGGATGGTCATCGCAGACCTGATTATGCTGGAGGATGAGGTGATCGACGAAAGCAAGCCTCTGACGATTTTTGATCCGATCGAAACATGGAAAAAGATGACGCTCACCGAATTTACGATACGCGAATTATTTGTGCCGGTATTTCGTGAGGGGAAACAGGTTTATACTTCGCCTTCTCTAAAAGAGATAAGGGAATATGCGCACAGGGATATGGCGACATTCTGGGACGAGTTCAGGCGTATCAAGCGTCCGCACCTGTATAAGGTGGATTTGTCAGATCAATTATATAATTTGAAGAAAAAGCTGTTGAATAAGTAATGGGCAAGATCAGGAAAGCAACGTTTCCGGTAAAGCAGGCACGGTGCTTAATGTTCTGACGTGCCCGGAATCCAGGCGGCAGGGATAGGCTGCAAAAGTTGTTTCTATGCTGCTTGAAGAAGTGTGCCTTGCGGGCGTGTCTCCTGTCAGGCTTTCAGCCACCCCCGCAGGGGAAGGGCTGTATCGGAAGTTGGGATTTACATCATCAAAGTATCCTTCAATGATACGATTCTTTTAAAAAGCCGGATACCTTCAAGTATCCGGCTTTTTCTCTTAAAAACAAAAGCAACGCCTTATAAATAGAAAAGCGCCGCCTCTGCATTATTGGTCCCCACCAATATAACAATATGATATAATTATTTTAACAAAATATGGAAGAAAATGCAACTCTGCATTGTTAAACGGAAAAAATGAAAGACGATTAAGATTAAATTGCAAAAAAAGCATTTTTTCATAGATAAAATAGTAAAAAAGTCCTTGTTTTTGAATTTTGATGATGTTATAATGTCAAATGTAAGAAGGTTTTAGAAAAAAATATTTGGAGGTCAAAAAAATGTCATACGTTGAAAAAGTTCTGGACGGTGTAAAAAAGAAAGACGCGGGTCAGGCGGAATTTATTCAGGCGGTCAGCGAGGTTCTTCCTGCGCTTGAGCCGGTACTGAAAAAGCATCCTGAGTATGAAAAAGCGAGCCTTTTGGAACGTCTTGTAGAACCGGAGCGCGTGATAATGTTTCGTGTGCCGTGGGTGGACGATCAGGGCAATGTGCAGGTAAACCGCGGCATGCGTGTAGAATACAACAGTGCGCTCGGACCGTATAAAGGCGGACTGCGCCTTCATCCTTCGGTCAACCTCGGAATCATAAAGTTCCTTGGTTTTGAGCAGGTGCTCAAAAACAGCTTGACAGGAACGCCGATCGGCGGTGGTAAAGGCGGCAGCGATTTTGACCCCAAAGGAAAGAGCGACAATGAAATCATGAGTTTCTGTCAGTCGTTTATGGCGGAGTTGTTCCGTCATATCGGCGCGGATACGGATGTACCCGCAGGGGATATCGGTGTAGGCGCAAGAGAGATCGGTTTTATGTTCGGTATGTACAAAAAGCTCAAAAACCGTTATGAAGGCGTATTGACAGGAAAAGGGCTTGAGTACGGAGGCAGTCTTGCGCGTAAGGAAGCGACGGGGTATGGGCTCGTGTACTTCATGAAGGAAGCGATCGAGGCAAAGGGCAAATCCTTCAAAGATGCTACAGTCGTTATTTCCGGTTCGGGCAACGTTGCGATTTATGCGACGGAGAAGGCACAGCAGTACGGCGCCAAGGTGGTTGCGCTTTCCGATTCCAATGGTTATATATATGACCCGGAAGGCATCAAGTTGGATATCGTAAAAGAAATCAAGGAAGTAAAGCGCGGCAGAATCAAAGAATATGCGGATGCGGTGCAGGGCGCGACTTATGCTGAGGGTTGCGCAAACATCTGGACGGTCAAATGCGACATTGCTCTTCCGTGTGCTACACAAAACGAGCTTGACGAGCAGAGCGCAAAAACGCTCGTTGCAAACGGTGTATATGCGGTGGGCGAGGGCGCGAATATGCCTACGACGATCGAAGGAACGAATGTGTTCCTGAACGCGGGTGTTCTGTTTGCGCCGGGTAAGGCTGCAAACGCGGGCGGCGTTGCTACATCCGCTCTTGAAATGACGCAAAACAGCATGCGTCTGCCATGGACATTTGAGGAGGTAGACGAAAAGCTGCATCAGATCATGATCAACATTTACAAGAGCTGTTCTGCTGCTGCAAAGGAGTACGGCTATGAAGATAATTTGGTTGTCGGCGCAAATATCGCGGGCTTTGAAAAAGTAGCGAAAGCAATGATGGCACAGGGTGTCGTTTGATCGGCAGATCATAAAAAGTATAAAAAAGCGGGGAATCTTTTCCCCGCTTTTTTCGTTTAATGAAAAAGGCACTTGTTTATAATTAGTAGTGGGAGTACTATGGAATTATTAACGCAATCCCATGATGGAGGTAGTAAAGGTGGAAATTAAGGTAAAGTATGATGATCAGGCAAAAGAGATCATGGTAGCGCTTGACGGTGATTTGGATCTTAACAGCGTCAACGATTTCAAAATGCGCATGGATGAAAACATTGAGGAATATAAAGCGGGCGTGAGCATTGATTGTTCGGCGCTGCGGTATATTGATTCTACGGGACTGGGCGTTTTGGTGAGTATTTTAAAAAAGGTGAAGGAATACGGCGGCACAATGAAAATCGTACAGTTGAAACCGTATTTATTCAAGATATTTGATGTAACAGGACTGACCAAAGTATTTGAGATAGAGGTGGCGTAACGATGGCAGAGATCATTGAAATGCGGTTCCCTGCAAAACGGGAGTATATTAAGGCAATCAGGCTTGCGGTTTCGGGGATCGCGTGCAATATCGAATATACCGTAGATGAGATAGAGGATTTGAAAACTTGTGTTGCTGAGGCGTGCATTTTATTTTTGTGCGGACAGACATGTGAGAGTATTGAACTCAATATTGAGTGTGAGCAAAGTGTCAACGTAAAGATACGCGGGCTGCAGATCAGTCCTTTGTGTGAAGAATGCGAAGATTGTACAGGCTTCAATGAAGAAATCAGCCGTCTGATGATTCAGTCCTTAAGCGAAGATGCGCAGTTTTTGGAGCGAGATGGCGTGCTAAGCGAAGTCAGCTTCCAAAAGACGCCGATGGTGTAAGTAGGTTTGCGAGTAGAAACGAGGGGCTATAAAGTGACGGATTATTCGGCAATGGACAGCGATAAGCTGTTTGAATTGTATGTGAAGACCCATGAGGTCGAAATCAGGAATATACTGATTGAACGGTTTTTATATATCGCGGAGATTGCGGCAAAGAAATTTGCGGGCAGGGGTGTAGATTATGAGGATCTTTATCAGGTCGCAAGCCTTGCGCTGGTAAAAGCGATCGAGAGATTCGAGCCGGAACGCGGTATCAAATTTTCAAGTTATGCAACTCCTTCGCTGATTGGAGAGATCAAGAACTATTTTCGTGATTCCTCCCGTGTGATGCGGTTGCCGCGCAGAGATACCGAACAGCTCAAGAAAATCAAGTTGTATGTGCAGGAATATATGGCGCAAAACGGTGTAAAGCCGTCGCCTAAGAAGATCGCGGAGCATCTCGATATGACAGTGGAGCGTGTGCTTGAAGTGATGGAAATGCAGCAGGCGGACAATGTGCTTTCTCTTGACAGCGCGCTGGCTGACAGCGAGAATTTTTCGCTGGGAAACGTCCTTGGACAAGACGACGTGAGCTTTGAACACATTGAGAATCATGATTTTATCAATTATTGTATGAGTTTGTTAAATGATACGGAAAAGAAGATCATCGAGCAGAGATATCTTGGAAACAAGACGCAAAAACAAGTGGCGGATATGCTGAATGTGTCGCAAATGCAGGTTTCGCGCATGGAGCGAAAGATACTCGGTAAACTGGCGGCGGTGTACAGAAAGTAAGAGGTTTGTAAAACTTAATGTGCGAAAACGTTTTACCATACCGACCGGGGTTACATATAAGATAGCGGATCACAGTAGGTTGTGATCGGCAAGCATATGTGTCAAAAGGAAAAAAGAGAGTGCGGATAAATAGATTACTGAGCAGCTTTGCAGAGCTCAACGATACAATAGAATTTATCATTAATGAAGTGGGACAGGAAGCGATGTTAAATGACGAGCAGGAATATCGTATTCGGCTTGTCATGAACGAGCTTGTTATGAATATTTTCAAATATTCTGACGCGGACCGTGTCAATATATGCGCGGATTATTGTGATATGAAGCTTAAGATTCTGCTGGAAGACAATGGAAGCGGATTTGAAAGTAAAAATATAATGCAGCGCAATGTACAAGACGAAAATCTCCTGATGCGTGAAAGCGGCAGGGGTGTTTTTTTGGTCAAAATCATAGCAGACAGCCTAAATTACAGCGAGATCGGAAACGCAGTAGCGGTCACGCTGAAGCTCGGCTGAAGCAGACATCGAAACTTGTGTAAAACATAATAAATGTGGTATAATTGCAGGAAAGCGTTAACAAGATGTAGAATGTTATGTCTTAGAGAACGGATGAAGAAGGGTTTTTTATGGCAGTAAAAAGAAGAACTCCTGCAAGACGTGTGGCAAGACGAATCAATCCAAAGTTTTATGTGTTTTTAGGTATTATCGCTGCGGCGGTGATTGCTATTGTTTTTTTTATTACCAACACAAATACAGCATTGGTAGAGCAAGGGGAGATCATGTTCGAAAAGGCTCTCCCTGTTGTTGTTGTGCGTGACGAACAGGTCGTTTCGGCACAGAATTACGGAAAACCGAACTATCTTGTGCAGGAAGGCGAGCGCGTGGAAGCAGAGGCGGACGTCGCTGAAGTTTACAGGGGCGGTTATAACGATAAGGTTGTAACCGAATTGCTCGAAATACAGGCAAAGATCGAAGAATATCAGGAAAATCTGATTAGCACGGACGAACAGTTGCAGGCGCTTAACAGCCAGATTGCGCAAAAGGCAGGAGAATTGCGGGAGATCATGAACGGCGAATCGGCAGGCGACGTGGTTACGGCGGAAAAGGAACTTAAGTCACTAATGGCGCAAAAGCAGCAATATTTGCGTGATACGGTAACGGCAGATGCGACGCTTAACGATTTTTATAGCAAAGAAACAGATCTGCAAGGCCGCGTAAATGAATGGAAAGAAGCGGTAAAAGCGCCTGAAGCGGGTGTTATAAGCTTTTATTTTGATGGCGCGGAAACACTGCTTAACGCCGATAACATTGCAACGATCACTTCTGCCGATGTCAACGAGATACTAAATGGCGGCGCGGATAGCAAGCAAAATGTTTCTACGGAAGATTCTGTGGAAAAGCCGCTTTTTCGTCTGGTTAATAATTATCAGTGGTTTTTGGTGACACAGTCAGACGTAGAGATTCCTGAATTTGCGCAGGGGAATGTGTTTTCTATCGCCTTTGACGATTATCTTGATAAGCCTTACTCTGGGACAGTTGTAGGAACGGTCAAGGAAGATGGCGGATATGTGTACGCTCTCGAGATCACGGATGATATCGGACAATTGTTGAATGTTCGAAGAACGGATGCGAAAGTGTTTGCGAAATTTGAAGGGATGAAGGTGCCGCAAAAAGCGATACAGGATAAGGATGGCGTGACAGGCGTTACGGTAGTCGCGGGACGGGATAAGACGTTTGTGCCTGTGAACGTCAAGATCATTAAAGACGAGAGTGCGATCATAGAGCCGGCAGAGGTCGGCAGCATTTTAACTGTCAATCAGCATGTAGAGGTCTAGGCGGATGGATTTAGCGGATAATATAAAAAGAGTGCGGGAAAAAATAGCGGGATACGCAAATGAGGCAGGGGTTAAAGAAGAGGAAATATGCCTGATTGCAGTATCAAAAACCGTAGACACGGATATTGTGAAGCAAGCGTATGATTTAGGTCTTGATACGTTCGGGGAAAACCGTGTGCAGGAATTTCTGCGTAAAAGCGAGGCGCTTCCAAAAGATATCAAATGGAATTTAATTGGACAGTTGCAAACAAACAAGGTTAAGTATATAATTGATAATGGAGTAAATTTAGTACACTCCCTGGACAGGCTTCCGCTCGCGCGGGAGCTGCAAAAGGAATGCATCAAAAAAGATGCTTTTATCGATGTGTTAGTACAGGTGAACATCGCGAAGGAAGATACAAAATCCGGGCTTTATGCAGAAGAGGTTGCAGACTTTTTTGAGCAGGTCGCGGGTATGGATCGGCTGAATATTCGCGGATTTATGACAATTGCTCCGTACACGGACGACCGTGCCTATCTGAGAGGGGTATTTGCGCAGGCAAAAGCGCTGTATGATCAATGGAAGCCTCATTTTGAGAAGTTTGACTATCTTTCGATGGGGATGTCCGGAGATTATGGGGAGGCGATCCTCGAAGGTGCTAATATGGTACGCGTCGGAACCGCGATATTTGGCGAAAGAAGCTATAAATAAACGCTGGGAGGCTTTAATTCATGGGAAAAATGGGCGACAAATTACTCTCCTTCATAGGACTTGAACCGACAGATGAGGAAGTAGACGACCGTTATTATGATGAGCAGGACGATTTACAAGATGATATGATGGGTTTTCCCGAAGACGATTTTGTACCGCCTGTTGAAGAAAAGAAAGTCAAAAAAAGAGGAGAGACAGCAAAAGTGGTTGGCATTCCTGATACAAGTAAAGTAAGGGTACTGATATATAAGCCGGTTTCTTATGAGGATACACAGAGCATCATTGATCATTTGAAAGAAAAAAAACCAATCATTGTCAATTTGGATGAGCTGGATACAGACGTCGCGCAGCGTATATTGGATTTTGTGAGCGGTGCTGTTTATGCCCTTAACGGCAACATCAGAAAAGCAGCGCGTAACATCTTTGTGGTTGCGCCGTATAATGTCGATGTATCGACAAACACAGCGGAAGCTGCGGATGAATTTGGTTTTAGCTATTTAGAGCGCGAATAAGATAAAGTAAGCGGAGGAAAACCAATGAATATAACGCCGAAAGATATTCTTGAAAAAGAATTTGCAAAAAAATTTAACGGATACGATCCGGAGCAGGTTGATGAGTTCTTGGACGAGGTGATTAAGCAGTTTGAATCCCTGATGGAGGAAAACGAAAATATCATTGCGAAAAATGAAGAGATGAAATCCGAGATCGCGCGCTTGAAACAAAAGACGGATAAGCTCGAAAACATCGAAGAAAAGCTGATGGCAACAGTGATTACAGCGCAGCGTAATGCATCGATGTATATTGAACGTGCAGAGTTGCAGGCGCAAAAGATCATGGACATCGCAAACCAGAACGCGAAAACGGTGATCGAGAGCACGCAATTGCGTATGGAAGCGGCAAAGCAGGAATTAAAAAGATATGAAAAACAAATCACGGATTATAAAAAGCGCTTCAGGATGTTCCTTGATGATCAGATGTCTTATGCTGAAGTAAAGCTTGACGACGAGAGGCTTGTCGGACAGCAGGCAGCGGAAATCAGTCAGTCGATCAGCAATCTTGCTAATCAGATGGCAGATATCGATACGTCGACGGTGCGTGAATCCATTCACTTGAACGAGATACTCAAACAATCAAGAGAAGATACAATGAATGATTTCCGTAAGAGCACAGCGGATTTGCAGGATATTGTAAATGAGATCATTGACGACTGATAAAATGCAAGAATGAATACCGCCTGTATGGATGGGCGGTATTTTTTTCCGCTTTTGAATATGCTATAATACAACATAGATTTGTGAACGGAGAAATGGTAAATGATATATGTATTATTGATTGCGGCAATCATCGCCGGCGACCAGATCGTCAAAATGATCGTTGCTTCTACCATGACGATAGGACAGTCTTTTGCGCTTATCCCGGGGTTTGTTAATATCACCTATGTACAAAATACAGGCGCGGCGTTCAGCCTGTTTTCCAATGCCACATGGGTATTGGCGATCTTGTCAGGCGTGATGGCGGTAGTCGTGATCTATTTGCTCTTTAAATACAAAAATCAATTCAAGTCAAAGCTCTTTAATGTTTCTATGGCGTTCATCGCGGGCGGAGCGATCGGAAACCTGATTGATCGTGTGGCGCATGGTTATGTAATTGACATGCTGGAGTTTGACTTTGTGAATTTCGCGATCTTCAATGTGGCGGATTCCTTTGTGTGTATTGGCGCGGTTATGCTGGGGGTCTTTGTGATCTGGTTTTGGGACAAGCACAAAAAATCGGAGAAAAAAGATGACGGACAGTCATAAAATCGTAGCAATGGAATCGGGAACGCGTCTCGATGCTTTTCTTGCGGGAGAGCTGCCCCAATATACGCGTTCTTATTTGCGGCAGCTGATCGACAATGGCAATGTGCTTTTGAATGGAAAACAGGTAAAGGCAAGTGCAAAAACAAAAGCAGGGGATGTAGTGATATTGGATGTTCCGCAGCAGCAGGAGATTGATGTTGTGGCGGAGGATATTCCGCTTTGCATTGTTTATCAGGATGAAGATATTGCCGTGATCAATAAGGCGCAGGGGATGGTAACGCATCCGGCGGTGGGCAACTACAACGGAACACTTGTTAACGCGCTGCTGTATCACTTAAAAGACTTATCGGGGATCAACGGAGAGCTTCGTCCGGGGATTGTTCACAGGCTGGATAAGGATACCTCAGGGCTTTTGGTCGTCGCAAAAAATGATGAGGCACATCGGTCGTTAAGCAAGCAAATTGAGGAAAAGACAGCGAACCGCGTATATCAGGCGCTTGTTTTTGGAAATATCAAGGCGGACGAGGGCGTTATTGTGACGCACATTGGCAGAGATCCGCGTGATCGCAAAAAGATGGCAGTGCTCCGCAGTGGCGGACGCGAGGCAGTTACGCAGTATAAAGTCCTCGCGCGTTATGAAGGGTACACTCTTGTGGAATGCACGCTGAAGACGGG
>CAZBSH010000035.1:0-23318 GCA_964494645.1 uncultured Christensenella sp.
CCCTTGATGCTGCTTAATTCTTAATATTTGTCTAACTTTTTGGGGTCACTTCATTTTTAGGCGTAAGGTGTTTTAGAAATTTCCTTACTTAAACTTTACCGCCGTACCGTATGCAAGAACCTCAGCCGTTCCCTGCGATATCTCGGCAGTGGTATACTTGACATTGATGATCGCATCTGCTCCGTATTTCTGTGCGTCTTCTATCATCCTTGTTGTAGCGATCTCACGCGCTTCATTCATCATTTCAGTATATTCGATGATTTCTCCGCCCGCGATGTTACGAAATCCCGCCAAGATATCTTTTCCGATATTCTTTGCCTGGACAACCGCCCCTCGCACCAGTGTGATGACCTCAAGATCCCTGCCCGTAATAAAGCTTGTATTCACCAAAATCATGACTGCTCTCCTTTGTTTTTCTTTCAGTATAACATGCCGGATATACAGCGGTCTAGCATCGTTGTTTTTTCGAATTCCGTCTATCTTTTCGATTATTTTTATGCTATATTTAGAATGATATTTTTTGGCAGAAAACACGAGGTTGAATATGATAGTAACAGATGAACAAAAGCAAAGGATACAAACTGCGGAGCAGATGCTTAGCGAGGCGACTGCCTCCCTCAATCTTCCTGCATTGAAAGAAGAGCTTGCGGATCTTACCGCGAAAATGGAAGAACCTGATTTTTGGAACGACGTAGAGACCGCCAACAAAATCACCCGTCAGGAAAAACCGTTAAAGGCAAAGATCACATTATGCGACAAGTTACATTCCTCGCTGGAGGACTTAAAAGTTCTCCTCGATATGGTGGAGGAAGAGCAGGATGACGAACTTCTTTTAGAACTCAATACCGAGCTTGACGAATTTGAAAAAAGCGTGACGGATTTTCATCTTCAGACACTCCTTTCGGGAACTTATGATGCAAATAACGCTATCATCTCACTGCACGCGGGCGCGGGCGGTACCGAAGCGCAAGACTGGACGCAAATGCTCATGCGCATGTATACGCGATGGGCGGAACGGCACGGTTACGATGTTCGCATTTTGGATACGCTCGACGGCGACGATGCAGGGATCAAGAGCGTAACCATGCTGATCTCCGGCGACAACGCTTATGGCTATCTGCGCAACGAAAAAGGCGTACATCGTCTCGTGCGCATTTCTCCGTTCGATTCCAACGCACGCAGGCATACCTCCTTCGCTTCGCTCGATGTAACGCCCGAAATCGACGACGCCGACAATGATATCGAGGTAAATCCCGATGATATCCGCGTAGATACTTACCGTTCCTCCGGCGCAGGTGGACAGCATGTCAACAAGACATCTTCCGCGATCCGCATCACGCATTTTCCGACAGGCATCGTCGTGCAGTGCCAAAACGAGCGTTCACAACTGCAAAATCGCGAGACGGCAATGCGTATGCTAAAATCCAAGCTGGCAGAAAAGCGCGAGGAAGAACGAATGGCACATCTTGCGGAAATCAAGGGAGATCAGAAAAAAATTGAATGGGGCAGCCAGATCCGTTCTTATGTATTTTGTCCATATACGATGGTCAAGGATCATCGTACCGGCGTAGAAACAGGAAATATCAACGCCGTGATGGATGGCGATATTGATGAATTTATCAAGTCCTGCCTGATTCAGGGATTTTAAAATATCCTATACACCCAAAAGACGGATAAGTACACCTATCCGTCTTTTTTGATTCCTCTTTATTTTGTGATCGGAAAATAAATTTCTGTCACCAAATCATCCTCCGCCACTTGGTGCGGGTTATTGAGATACTTTTCATACGGATCTCCTGTAATGCAATATTCGTTGTCTTCGATCCATTTGACGATTGCGCCGTATGTTTCGCCTAAGTTTTCGTATGCGCCCAGATGCGTTGCCATCGCGCACAACCCGCCGGGAATCGTCCGAGACACATTGCTTTTCTGCGGCATGATCGCGCCGACCTCCGCGTCTGTATGCTCCGGATCAAATTCCTCCCCATGATACATCGCTATCACTCCGCCCCTACAGCTAAGACCGTTTTCCGCAACCTTTTTCATTGCCTGTCCGAACAGCTTATCAAAATCTTTTATTGCAATCACATCGCGTACACTTACCAGCTCAAACGGTTTTGTTTCGATCAATTTCACTTCCTGTGTTCCCTGATTCATAATATCCATTCCTTTCTTCAACAGCTCCATGTCTTCCCTCATTTTTATGAGGGTTTTTTGCCGATGTACGATATCTGTTTTTTGCTCCTCATATTTAGCGGCAAACCGCGCCGCCACCATATTGGAATCCGCGTGCAAAAGCTCCGCCGTCTCTTCAAGTGTAAATCCGTAGTCCTTACACTTCAAAATAAAGAACATATCACGGAACTGCGCCGCCTCATAATAGCGATATCCTGTTTCATCACTTGTATGCGCAGGCGTTAAAAGCCCAATCCTGTCGTAGTGGCGCAGCGTCTTGGTGGTAACCATACACAGCGCCGAAAATTCTCCTATCGTAAACATCAGCTTCGTCCTTTCATTTATTGAACCGGTTCATAAGTCTAGTATAAGCGTTACCCTAACGGCAAGGTCAAGCCCTTTTTTTTAATCAAAAAAGATGCCTTTCGGCATCCTCTCACTTATCCATTTTTTGCATCGTATGTCTGGCTTTTTCATAATCGTACCTGTGAACATACACATAGTAAATTCCGTCGCCTTTTTGCGACTCCGCATATCGTGTCGCAATCCCGGCATTTCCGTTCACGCCGCCGCCACGTCCGCCTGACCACGCATTTTTCATGTCAACTTCATATTTTATCTGTCCGGTCGAAAGTGCACTTTTCAGCTTAGTAAAAAACTGTTCATCGCCACCCATCCAAATTTCCTTACGATTCCACGGCATCATTTTTCATTCTTCCTCCTTATGCCATAAACGTTTTCCAACGCCTCCCATATCATACTCCTGCTTATAACAATAAGCAAGAGATATTTGTATTAAAAAAGGAACGTTTTTTCAAACGTTCCTTTGCGTTTGTTTTTCCGCTATTGCACATATCCCAGCGTTGTGAGCAGCCTGTGTGCCTTTGAGTAATCATTGTCATGCACATACAGATACCGTACCTCCCGGTTTCCACATGTGCGGTCGTGATAAACGACACTGTAGTCGCACAGAATCCGGTTTTTTCCAAGTACCCTTTTCGCCTCCGAAAACATTTCTGATGAAAGTGTTTTCATGACCTCATGCCTTCTTACCGAAACCATCACTCTTTTTTCCTCCGTTTATTATTCGGTATATTCGTCCGCATCGTACGCTTCAGCGGATCGTTTAAGGTCATTATAGGATCAACGTTTCGTTTTGCCAATAGCCTTTGTGGCTTTTTAACGCCATCTTTATACCAAACAGACAACCCTTATGCGATTTTTATATTCAGTCGTCTTTGCCGCAGCAATTTTTATATTTCTTTCCGCTGCCGCATGGACATGGCTCATTCCTGCCGACCTTTTTTTCCACGCGTACGGGCATTTGCGCCTCACCCGCATTCGTAGTGGCTTGCACATTTCTTTGTCCCTGTGCGATCGGGTTGCCATCCTCGTCAACATTTGCGCGTACGTTGCTGACTTCCTTTTGCTCTACCTTGCTTTCCACTTTGATGTGATACAGCATATATACCGTCTCTTCGCGGATCGCGTCTACCATAGCGTCGAACATGTCAAACCCTTCGATACGGTATTCATTGATCGGGTCACGCTGCCCCAAAGCACGCAGTCCGATACCACGGCGGAACTGATCCATCGCGTCGATATGATCCATCCACTTGGAATCTACCACACGCAGAAGCACCATGCGTTCCACATCGCGCATATTGAATCCCGCGCCATCCATTTCCTGTTCCTTGTGCGCGTACGCTTCCTGTACCGCGTCAAGGAGCTCCTGACGAAGCGCGGAGACATCTGCCGTCTCTTGCTCGTCGTCGCTGTAATGCTTCACTTTGAACGCGAACACACGCTCAAAGTATGCGTACAGGTCATCCCAATCCCATTCCTCAGGATATTTTCCCTTGGGACAATATACGTCGATCGCGTTACTTACAATCGTTTGCACCATGCTGGTGATATTGCCTGTAATATCATCGCCCATCAGCACCTGCTTGCGCTGTCCATAAATGACCTCGCGCTGCTTGTTCATAACGTCGTCGTAATCGAGGACGTGCTTTCTTAGGTTGAAGTTATTACTTTCAATGCGTTTTTGCGCTGTTTCGATTTGCTTTGTCAGCATCCCAAATTCAAGCGGCATATCATCGTCGTCACCGGAAAGGCGCTCCATCATAGCCTTGATACGATCTCCGCCAAACAGGCGCATCAAATCGTCTTCCAACGCAATAAAAAACTTGGAAGAACCCGGGTCTCCCTGTCGTCCGCTTCTTCCGCGCAGCTGGTTATCAATACGGCGGGACTCATGCCGCTCTGTACCAATGATCGCAAGACCGCCAAGCGCGACCACTTCATCGTGCTCCGCATCCGTGCTTTTTTTATACTTTGCCAAAAGTTCCGCATATTTTTTGCGCGCAGCAAGGATTTCCGGATCGTCTGTCACAGCGTGGCTGACAGCGTTCTCAATCATTTCATCCTCCATGCCGTCCGTACGCATTTCATTTCTGGCAAGGTAATCGGCATTGCCGCCAAGAATAATATCTGTACCGCGACCCGCCATATTGGTGGCGATCGTTACAGCGTTTTTCTTACCTGCCTGCGCAACAATCTGCGCCTCGCGCAAATGGTTCTTCGCATTCAGAAGCTCGTGCTTGATCCCCCTTCGCACCAGCAACGAGGACAAATATTCGTTATCTGCGACCGAAACCGTACCCACAAGGATGGGGCGACCTGTTTCATGGATCGCCGCCACTTCGTCGGCAACCGCATTAAATTTGCCTTTTTTCGTTCCATAGATCGCGTCGTTCATATCCTTGCGCACCATCGGACGATGCGTGGGTATCTCAACGACCTGCAGATTATAAATACTCTGGAATTCATCTTCTTCCGTTTTTGCGGTACCTGTCATACCCGAAAGCTTGTTATACATACGGAAAAAGTTCTGGAATGTGATGGTCGCAAGCGTTTTGGATTCACGCTCCACCTTCACACCTTCTTTTGCCTCAATCGCTTGATGCAATCCGTCCGAATACCGGCGCCCGACCATCAAACGACCGGTAAATTCATCGACGATCACAACTTCCTTATCGTCCGTCACTACATATTCACGGTCACGAATGAACAGGCGATGCGCTTTTAGCGCCTGATTGATATGATGCACGATCTCTGTGTTCTCGATATCTGTCAAGTTCTCCAACTTAAAAAACTGTTCCGCTTTTTTCACGCCTTCTTCCGTTAGGTTGATGGCTTTCATTTTTTCGTCCACTTCGTAGTCGGCTTCTTCTTTCAGCCGTCCGACAAACTTATCAGCCTGCTGATAAAGATCCGTACCCTTGTCGCCTTGCCCTGAAATGATAAGCGGCGTACGCGCTTCGTCGACCAAAATACTGTCTACCTCATCGACAACCGCAAAATTAAGCTCCCTTTGCACAAGGTCGCTCTTTCGGATGACCATGTTGTCCCTTAGATAATCAAAGCCGAGTTCATTGTTTGTCGAATAGGTAATATCACACGCGTACGCTTTCTGTTTTTGCGCTTTGTCCATTTCACGCGTCACAAGCCCCACCGTATATCCAAGATAACGGAACACTTTCCCCATCCATTCGCTGTCGCGCTTTGCAAGGTATTCATTGACCGTAACGATGTGTACACCCTTGCCGGATATCGCGTTCAGTACTGCCGGGAGCGTCGCTACCAGCGTTTTTCCTTCACCGGTCTTCATTTCAGCAATATTGCCCTGATGCAAAACGATGCCGCCCAGTACCTGTGCATAAAAATGCTTCATCCCCAAAACGCGCCGGCTTGCCTCACGCACCTGCGCGAAAACATCCGGCAACAGCGCGTCTAACGATTCCCCCGCCTGATGGCGCTTCTTGAACTCTTCCGTCATAGAGACGAGCTCGTCATCGCTCATTTCCTCATAAACCGGCGAAAGCGCCTCTACCTTATCTGCGAGCTTTTTGACCGGACGCAGCGCCGAATTTGAAAACAATCCCATAAATATCGTAACCTTCTCTCTTTATATACAATCATTGTTATTAAACCAATTCCTTACATTTTATCAAAGTTACTATATGAAGTAAATCGAATCGGTTTAAAATCCACAAAAAGTTTATAAATACATTGTGCTTTACGCATGGTTTCTTTATAATAAGGCTAACGAAATCTGCGGCAAGGGATTCGTGTCCGTGGTTGCAAGCCGATGCCAGTCGCAGGCAAAGCGGTCCACGTAAGCACGGTTTTGTGTGAGCATAGTGCGGCTAGACGTAAGACCGCCCTTCCAAAAAGGAAGAGAGGAGTAAGAGTGGCCAGACGGCTGCGGGGCTTCCGGGCGGCGAATGTGGGGGAAAAGACCAGGTCGGGCGAATCTTTTGCCGCAGATTTTGCTTTTTTTAAAGGAAATGGGCAAGGTCATGCAGAATATCTTAGATAATATCAAACGGAAGGGGCGAACTACATGAATATCAATATTTCCGGCAAGAACATCAACATCTCTAACTATTTACGTGATATCGTAAATAAAAAGGCAGGTAAGCTGGAACGCTACTTCAAACCAGACACAGAAATGCAAGTCACGCTGTCCATCGAGAAATCCCGTCACATTGCAGAGGTTACGATCGTGTGCGACGGTGTTGTACTGCGTGGCGAGGAAGCGACCGGCGATATGTATTCGTCGATCGACACCGTTCTCAAAAAGCTTGAACGTCAGATGCGCAAACATCGTACAAAGCTGGAGCGCAGGCTGCACGAATCCGCCTTTGACGAGGATACCGTGTACGACTATTATGATGACGACTTCGAAGACGATGAACCGCAGCTCGTACGCAAAAAGAAATTTGCACTGCGACCGATGGACGTAGAAGACGCGATCATGCAGATTGATCTTATCGGGAATAACTTATTTTTTTTTCGAAATATGCACAACAACGAGGTCAATGTCTTATACAAACGCACGGATGGCAATTACGGTCTGATCGAACCACAATAAAAAAACAAAAGCGCTGCTTGTAAAAGGCAGCGCTTTTTTATTCTCCGAATTCCTTAGAGTATGCAAACATCATAACCGACGCGCCGCCCTCTTTTAATGGTCGCATCGCTTCACTCGCCGTTATACCCGTCGTATAAATATCATCGATCAGCAAAATATTTTTACCTGCAACATCCGCGCCGTCCTTTAGCACGAACGCTCCTCTGATATTCTCCTTGCGCTGCCGCGCGCTCAATTTAAACTGCGGATTGGTATCACGAACACGTTTAAGCACGCTTTTACACGGAATATCCAGCAACACGCTAAGGTGCGTTGCTATCATCTCTGCCTGATCATACCCCCGTTGCATGAAACGTTTTTTGTGGATGGGGACAAACGTCAGCATATCTGCGCCAATCTCATAACCCTCGAGGAATTCCGCCATTTGCTGCGCGATAAATACAGAATAACGCGGCATATCGTTATATTTGAACTGATGGATCAGCGCGCGTACTACCCCGTCATAGCGATACGCATACAAAAGACCTCCGTCATAAAACCCGTCGCGGTTCTTAAGCGCGTCCACCTGTTTTTCACAAGCAGAACATACGCAATCCCCCTGCGGCAGCTCACGACCACAATATACACATTGTGTCCCGGTAAGTGTCAATTTTTTTAACAGCTCATAAAACCTGTTCATCCCGCATTATCCTTGCCAAATAATTCAATTCACGTTTTAAAATCGTATTGCGTCTGCTTTTTTGCGCATTGCCGACCATATATTCAAAGGTATGTCGGCTGCCGACAATCACGACCTTTTTCTTAGCACGTGTCACGCCGGTATACAACAGGTTGCGCGCAAAAAAAGGATTGACCGCATATAGCATGGGCATCAATATCACATCAAACTCGCTGCCCTGCGATTTATGAATCGTATAGGCATATGCCCCGTCAAGCTCAGATAAATCCGGCAACTCGTATTGGCAGCGCTTCATATCCTCGAACAGCACATCCGTCACGCCTCCGTAGATTATCTCTACTTTGCCAATATCCCCGTTAAAGACGCCTTCTCCCATTTGTACGCTGACATCGTCACGCCACTCGCGCGCATAGTTGTTTTTGATTTGCATCACGCGATCGCCTTCGCGGAATATCCTGTCCCCAAACAGAATTTCTCCTTTATTTTTCGTTTTAGGATTGACCGTTTCACGCAATGCGTTGTTTAATTCAAGTGTACCGAGTTCGCCTTTTTTGATAGGAGCGATCACCTGCACATCGCTTCCCCTTTTCCAGTGCTCTAAATAAAGCTCGCACACTGTTGTGCGCACCTCGGACGGCGTTTCACATATACGAAATTCAAACGTTTCATCATATTCCCCGTCCGTCACGCCATTCAAAATATCATATGCGGCGTCCGCTATACTGCCTGCATTTCGGAAACGATGTGTCAGCTTAACACTTTTGACAGCATCTGATTCGATCACGTCGCGCATCACATTCCCCGGTCCTACAGACGGGAGCTGATCCGCGTCACCCACGAGGATCAGCCGTGCCCCTTCTTTTAGAGCATTCAGCAAATTGCGGAACAAAAACACATCCAGCATGGATACCTCGTCCACGATCACCACGTCCGCCTCCAGCGGATTTTCTTCGTTCCTGCGGAAATAACAGTTGAACGCGTCTTCGTCGTACGAATATTCAAGGAGCCGGTGCAACGTGGAAGCTGCGCACCCTGTCGTTTCCTGCATCCGTTTTGCCGCGCGTCCCGTAGGCGCGGTCAACGAGCATTCCAGCCCCGCGCTTCCCAGCACCTCAAGTACCGCCTTCAATATCGTCGTCTTGCCTGTACCCGGTCCGCCGGTGATCACACATACCCTGTTCGTTACTGCCGCGCGCACCGCGTCCTGCTGCTCGTCTGTCAAGGAATATTCCTTGGCCTTTTTCTTTAAAAGAGCGGTAATACCGCGCGCTTCTTCCGGCATAGAAGCACATGCGAGCGCAAACAACTTTGCCGCACACCTTGTTTCTGCGCGGTATGCCGTTTCCAAGAACACCGCCTGCATATCCGGATAATACTTTCTGAGTACGACCTCCTTTAAAAAAGCCAACGACAAAAGCGCATTTGTCACGCTTGATTCACTCACACAAAGCCGCTGCGCCACATGCGGTACGAGCTGCTTACGAAACACATACGTGCTGCCGCGCGCAAGCATCTTTTTGAGCACGTTTAATATCCCGTTTTTGACACGAAAAGGAGAATCGTTTCCTATGCCAATTTGCATCGCAATCTTATCTGCGATCATAAAATCAATGCCACGTACATGATCAATCAAAACATAAGGATTTTCGCGCACTTTTTGCGCCGCGTCCTCGCCAAGCTCCGCCACGGCAAGCGTGGCCTGACGCGTAGTCAGCCCCATTCCCATCAAATCCGCATATACATATTTCTTCAACGCGTATTCCTTCATCGCCGCGTGCACGCTGTCCGCAAGGCGCTTGGAAACGCCCTGCACACGCGCAAGCTCCCGATGGTCATTTTCGATGACCTCAAATGTCTCTTCGCCAAATTCTTCCACAATACGGCGTGACAGCGTTTCGCCCAGACCCTTGATGAAACCGCCGGACAAAAACAGCACGATATCATTCAAATCTTTTGGCAAAGTACTCTCGTAAGACTGCACCGAAAATTGCATCCCGTACTTGTTGTGCGTTTTATAGGTACCAAAAAAGCGCGTCCGTTCGCCGGGCTTCAAATCGGGCATGTTGCCCACCACAATGGTGGGCTCACCTGCGTCAATTTCCGCCACGGTATAACCGTCCGCGCTTTCATAGATAATACTACCTACTGTTCCAACCAGTTCCGTTGTCAAATCTCTTTCTTGATGGCCTCCACCATGTCAAGCTTTTCCCACGGCAGATCAAGATCGTCGCGGCCAAAGTGACCATAAGCCGCTGTCTGTCTGTAAATCGGACGCTTTAGTTGCAGCTTTTCGATAATCGCACTCGGACGAAGGTCAAACAGCTTCGTAACGATGTCTGCGATCTCTGTGCTGTGTTTTTTACCTGTGCCAAATGTTTCCACAAATACGGAAACCGGACGCGCAACGCCAATCGCGTATGCAAGCTGGATTTCGCAACGATCTGCAAGTCCTGCCGCAACCACGTTCTTCGCCACGTAGCGTGCCGCATAAGCCGCGCTTCTGTCCACCTTGGACGGATCCTTGCCGGAGAAAGCGCCGCCGCCGTGACGACCCATTCCACCATACGTATCAACAATGATCTTGCGACCGGTAAGACCGCTGTCACCCTTCGGTCCGCCAATAACGAAACGACCTGTCGGGTTGATATAAATTTTTGTATCGTCGTCGATCATTTCCGCGGGAATGATCGGTTTCACTACGTGTTCAATCATATCGCGCCTGATCTGCGCCTGCGTCGCTTCCGGATCGTGCTGCGTCGAAATAACGATCGCATCCACACGAAGCGGCTTCCAGTTTTCGTCGTATTCCACCGTCACCTGAGACTTTCCGTCCGGCCGGAGGTAATCAAGCGATCCATTTTTCCTGACTTCCGCGAGCTTTCTCGAAAGCCCGTGCGCCAAATAAATGGGCATCGGCATAAACGCCGGTGTTTCACTGCACGCATACCCAAACATCATTCCCTGATCGCCCGCGCCATTCTCGTCTTCGTCAATCGCTTCTTTTGCTTCGAGCGATTTGTCTACGCCCATCGCGATGTCAGGAGACTGCTCGTCGATGGATGTGATCACGCCACATGTTTCACCGTCAAAACCGTAGTCCGCCTTATCAAAACCGATCTGCTTGATCGTTTCACGCGCGATTTTCGCAATATCAACATACGCATTTGTCGTGATTTCGCCCATCACAAGAACAAGTCCTGTGTTAACAGCTGTCTCACACGCTACACGCGCATTCGGGTCCTGCGCCAGAATCGCATCCAATACAGAATCGGAGATCTGGTCGCATACTTTATCCGGATGTCCTTCTGTTACAGATTCCGAAGTAAATAATCTTCTCATTATCTTTCCTCCATATATTTTTACATAAACATGTATGATTTCACTAATTATTAATTATAACAAAAAAACAATGCATTTTCAATCACAAAAAATCTGTCGCTTGTGCTGTTTTTGACCATCTAGGATGCCCACGGTGCCATTCCCGGAAAGAAGATGCTTGAAAGCATTAACATAATGAACCCTGCCACCACATTTCCAAGGATCACCAGCGGGATTGCCTTTGCCGGCTTTAGTCCGAGCACACTGGCAATCAGCGAACCTGTCCATACGCCCGTACCCGGCAGCGGGATCGCCACAAAAATAAACACGCCGAGATATCCATATTTTTCGATGCCGCCTTTGTGCTTTTCCACTTTGCCCATCAGCCAGTTCGCAAAGCGGTTAAACAGCTTCACCTTGCTTTTTTGCATCCACCGGATGATACGTTCGATAAATATCACGATAAACGGCGCGGGCAAACATGAACCAAGCAACGCAATGATGTATGTCGTCCAAAATGGAACGCCCAGCCCCAGCCCAAGCGGGATCGCCCCCTTAAGCTCGATAATCGGCAGAATAGATGTACCGAAAACCGTCCAATAACTAATCGCAGGAATTACTGCTTCCATGTCAATATAATACCCCTTTTTCTTTACTGAAACAGTACAATCATACTGTATCTGTGATATAATTTCAATGCAAATGGTTCTATATTAATAAATTTTTTAGGGAATGCAGGGTGTATGAGAAAAATTCTAGGAGGCGTCCGCCGCGCGGACGAGCAATTCACGATGATCCGACCGGGCGATAAAATCGCTGTCGGCCTCTCGGGTGGCAAAGATTCGATGTTACTTTTGTATGCGCTCAAGTTGTATCAAAAATACGCCAAAAAAGATTACGATCTGTGCGCGATTACGATAGACCTCGGCTTTGGAAATTATGCGACGGAAGTCATGCAGCGCTATGCAGACGAACTCGATATTCCGCTTACGATCGTCAAAACGAATATTTCAGAAATTGTGTTTACGATCCGCAAAGAAAAAAACCCATGTTCCCTGTGTGCCAAAATGCGCAAGGGCGCGTTTTATGAAAACGCCCAGACCCTCGGCTGCAACAGGGCAGCGTTTGCGCATCACGGGGACGATGTGATTCAAACACTCCTTATGAGCCTGATGTATGAAGGACGCATGAATACGTTTTCGCCCAAATCTTTTATGTCGCGGCGCGGTATCACACTGCTGCGTCCGTTTGTATTGCTGCGCGAAAGCGACGTCGTTTCCGCCGTGCGCCGACACAACATTCCTATCGCCAAAAACCCGTGTCCCATCGACTTTTCGACAAAACGAGAGCAGGCAAAGGATATCGTGAACTATCTAAATACACTTTATCCCGGAACGGCAGACAATATGCTAAACGCAATCAAAAGCACAGAAACCTACAATTTATGGGACAAAGACTTTTCAGAATTTTAACGGACGATACTGAGAGCCCTGCGAACCACTGTGACTCGCGGGGCTTTTTTGATGAAATAAATTTTTGCGCTTGTGATATATTACTCATCAGACAGCCATTCAGTATTTCAAAAAAAGAATAGCTCGTTTCTAATATTTTCTGCCACAATCCTCGCCAGCTCCACAGGCACTGCGTTTCCAATCATTTTGTAGGCATTATCTAAATTTTCATAGATAAACTCAAAATCATCAGGAAAACACTGCACTCTTGCACACTCTCTCACTGACAGCCTCCTATAGAGCGCTTCTTTTCCCGGCACAAAGATCCTTTTATTTTGCTCTACGAAAAGCATTTTGGGTGCTTGCGGGTGCAACTGGCATTGCCTGCCGCTGGCCTGCACTGTAAATGCTTGTTCATCCCACGCACGAACTCTGTTTCTGCTCATAAAAATAGTGGAGTATGCACCGGTGAAATATTCATGATTTAGAATATTCAGCCTTCCGTTTGTTTTGTTTTTCGGCAAAGCAGGAACGGCTGTACCATCTAAATCACCGATAGCATCTCGAAATGTAAGCTTGTCCTTCTTCAAGGGCGTGGTAGGCTTCGGAAAAACAAACCGAACATTCAAATCTTTTCTGAATCCAATATAAAAAACCCGCTTTCTATCTTGCGGGACCCCATAATCGGCCGCATTCACCAAGTTTATTGTAACGTCATAACCGCATTGTTCAAACATTTTCACAATGTTCTTTACTGCTTCAGAATGCCTGTTTGAAAGCATTCCCGATACATTTTCCGCTAAAAAGAATTGAGGCTGTTTCTTTTTTAATATTCTAATATAATCAAAAAACAACCGTCCTCGCGCGTCATTGATTCCTCTTAATGAACCTGCCTCACTCCAACTTTGGCAGGGAGGTCCACCAATGATACCATCCACATCATCCGGAAAATCTGACTCTTTGATCGTTCTAATGTCTCCTCTTATCAACGGCGCAGCATGATTCTTCTCGTATGTGCTCCAAATTTTTGGATCATACTCGTTTGCCATTGCAATCGTGAATCCTGCTTTTTCAAATCCTAAATCCAATCCACCTGCGCCTGAAAACAAACTAATTACTTTCATCTAAATATTCTCCGGTATCAAATCAAATACGTTATCAATTTCGCACTACGCTGCTGCGCAGGATTATCCGGATCTTTTATCTGCTCGTCTTTTATTGTTAAACACGCATTCTCTTTTTCCAGATCTTCAATCTTTTTCCTATTGTCAAACGTCCGGTACTTTTCATCATTTATGATAGCCATAAAATTAAGCTTCTTTGACATATCCCTTTCAAAAACATACTCAAATACTTTGAACGGATTTTTAATCTCCCACATTCCACGCACGCGAAGACCTGTAATTCCAAGAGGATCAACCTTGTTCATTTTTCCAAGTTCTGTCGTATCAACTAACTCAATATCCGGAATCGACTCAATGCCTTCTTTGATTGTTTGCCTGATTGGTTCATAGGCATCAACAGAAGCGCAATAGTCCAATCCATACACCATACAAAGATGCCGCAAGTTGTTTTTTTGAACAACACCAACGATGTAAATGATATCTTTTTCCGTCCAATCCTCAGCTTCTCTGCAGGTTTGAGCGATCATTGTTGAGTCACGATGCAACTTATGTTTGGGATAGCTTGAATTTAGAGCGATCGTCGAATTGTTTGCTTCGATCTTTTTCACTTCTAAAGCATCTCCATCACGCAATATTCCATCAGGCGGATTTCTATCATTTCCCAGATAGGAGAACGTGTCCGCAATTTTCTCGATGCGTTCCTGTTCATTTGCGCAATGAAACGTTCCCGCAAACAAATCTTTGACATACTCCTCGAGTGCATCACCCGCACTGTTCGCACGATTTTTCCTAGTATATACTTCCCTCAACTCAACCACGGGATGATTCACAATGTTAATGATCGCATCAATAATATTTTTCATGCCACTCATTTCTCCAAACCGATGCACATAAAAGCCATTTGACCCAGTCCTACGCCGCCTATTCTAACAATTACACAACAAAAACCCTTTCCCGCATCAGTGGGTATAATATTATTATCTTAGCATAATTTGATGGGATTCACAACCAATACGCCCCTATCTTCCTTTTGATATCTCTTGCACGCCTCACAGAAAAAAATCTATAAGCATCAAGATGCCGAGACGCTGACCAAAAAAGAGATGCCTTCCAATTCGGAAAGCATCTCGTAATCATTTTGTGTCTTGTATATAACTAATGCATGACTTATCCACAATCCTTCAAACTTCCAAACTCCATTACTTCTAAGGATTTGGAAAGTACCGGGTCGTGCGTCATTAACGTTTGGAGAACTGAGGAGCGCGACGTGCGGCTTTGAGACCGTACTTCTTTCTTTCCTTCATTCTCGGGTCACGCGTCAAGAACCCTGCCGATTTGAGCGCACCGCGCAATTCCGGCTCCGCTTTAATAAGCGCACGCGCGATACCATGACGAATCGCCCCTGCCTGACCTGTGTAGCCGCCGCCCTTTACGTTTACGAACACATCATAGTTTCCTATGGTTTCCGTAAGCACGAGCGGAGAACGAACCAGCATCTTTAAAGTCTCATAACCGAAATATTCTTCAATATCCCTCTTATTGACAGTGATCTCACCTTTGCCTGCCATAATGCGGACTCTGGCGATCGATTTTTTTCTTCTACCTGTTCCTAAGAACTGTTCTTTCTTTGCCATCTGATACTCCCTCCCTTACAGCTCGATTACTTCGGGCTTCTGCGCTGCATGATCGTGCTCAGCACCCTTGTAAACGCGTAATTTTTTGAGCATCTTCCTGCCCAGTCTGTTTTTAGGAAGCATTCTTCTTACCGCTTCATACAAGGCAAATTCAGGTTTCTTTTCCATCAATTCCTTGTAAGGCGTTTCCTTAAGACCGCCCGGGTATCCCGAATGGCTGCGGTATAATTTCTGTTCCAGCTTCTTTCCTGTAAATACTACCTGCTCCGCATTGATCACGATCACAAAATCACCTGTATCGACATGCGGGGTATATTCCGGTTTGTTTTTGCCGTGGAGTATGCTCGCTACTTTGCTTGCGAGTCTGCCGAACACCTGTCCCTTGGCATCGACAACATACCACTTTTGCTGCACTTCACCGGGTTTCGCCATATATGTTTTCATTAGGCTTTCCTCCCATGGTATATCCATATTTTTGATTGATGCGCAACATTTCCTGCACGCGGGATGTCCCATGTCCCACAGCAAAATCCGCCGCTTTTGCGCATGCACAGGGCTAATTGTGCATATAGACGCATTAGATATTTTACTGAAAACAGGCGCGGTTGTCAAGTATTTTGATTAAAACAATAGATTATTCATAGTATACTTCCACCAAAAACAGTCCCTGTGCTTGCGCCGTCGCACCCGCGAGCGTCCTGTCTTTTTGATCAAGGGCCTCTTTTACCTGCTCCGGCTGCATCTTCCCTTTGCCAACGGCGATCAGCGTACCCGCCATAATACGCACCATATTATACAAAAATCCGCTTCCCCTTACATCAACATAAATGTACTCTCCGTCGCGCACAAGCCGCACCTCATCCACTGTACGTATCGTTCCCTTGATATCCGTACCCGCCGCGCAAAACGCCGAAAAATCGTGTGTGCCTTGCATGTAACGCGCCGCCCCTTTCATACGTTCCACATCAAGCGGCACAGGCACAAACATGCTATACAGCCGATTTACCGCTCCTTTGGCGCGCGCATTATGGATCACATAGCGGTAATGCTTGCCCTTGGCACAAAAGCGCGCATGAAAATCGTCCGGCGCCTGATACGAACGTAGAATCCGAATGTCATCCGGCAGCAAGCCGTTCAGTACATAAAAAAATTTATCCGCCGGAATATCTGTCTGTGCTTCAAAATGCGCGACCTGCCCTAAGGCATGCACCCCCGCATCCGTACGACCCGAGCCGTGCACTGCTGTTTGCGTTCCAAGCGCGCTTTCCAGCGCTTCTTCGAGCTTTTGCTGAACGCTGACGCCATTTTTCTGTACCTGCCAGCCACAATAATTCGTACCGTCGTATTCGATCACCAAAGCTATACGCACATCTATCTCCTCCGCCCATGCAAGTTGTTTTCCTTTTTCATCATACAACAATTTTCGGCATGGATGCAAGAGATTGCGCGCAGACCAAAATCTTCATACTTTTTCTCTGTGCAGCATCCCGCATCTGTGTTACAATCTTTACTAATGTTGTATCGACAAGGATGTGTATAATGGATAACAAACAAAAAAAGGACAATCGTTTTTTCGCTTGGTTTTTCCGCTTAATAAAGGGCATCGTGATTGGTACGGGTTTCATTATCCCGGGCGTAAGCGGCGGCGTATTCGCGGCAATCTTCGGTATCTACGAACCTATGATCCGCTTTTTCGCCAACCTGCGCAAAAATTTTATGCAAAACCTGCGATTTTTTCTGCCTGTAGGCATTGGTGTACTGATTAGCATGGTACTCGTTTCTAAGGTGTTAGGCGAATTTTTTCAAGTCGCAGAAGTTCCTTTGGTCTGGTTTTTTATTGGATGTGTCGTCGGAACATTTCCCGCGCTCTATAAGCAGGCCGGACAGCAAGGACGCAAACCGGTTCATTTTGTGGTTATGTCGGTCACGATCGCTGCGATGATCTTGTTCCTGCTCTTTATCCAAAAGGCTCTGGGTGCCGCGTCATTGCCTACTGACAATCTGTTCGTCTGGCTGATGGCAGGCGCGCTCATGGGTCTAGGCGCGATCGTTCCCGGTCTCAGCCCATCCAATTTCCTTTTGTATATGGGTATCTACGGTGTAATGATGACGCGCATCGGCAGCATGGATTTAAGTGTTCTTGTCCCCGTTGTGGCGGGCGCTGTTCTATGTTTTTTACTTCTTTCTAAAGCATTTAGTAAATTGTTTGATAGAGCGTATAGCGGTATGTACCATTTTATACTCGGCGTTATCATCGCCTCCACCATTATGATCGTTCCGTGGAGCGGCAAAGTACTGGAAAACGGCGGAGCAGTTGCCTACTCTCCCGCTCTTGTACTCATTTGCATCGGTGCCGTTCTCAGCGGTATTGCCCTTGGTTATGTGATGAGCCGGCTGGAAAAGAAATATAAACCGGAAGACTCTTGAGAATAACATGCAAAAAGACCGCCTGCAGCCAAGCCGGCGGTCTTTTTTACTTGTTCGAATGCCTGATCAGAGCCAGATCATAAACGGAATACAAAGACCAAACATCAGAGCAACGGCGATCCAATCCGTTTTTTTAAAGTGCAACACCTTCATACGTGTCCTGCCCTCGCCCCCATGATAGCATCGGCTTTCCATTGCCATCGCCAGTTCATCCGCTCGCTTAAACGCGCCTACAAACAACGGAACAAGCAGAGGAATCATATTTTTTGCTTTCTTGATTAGATTTCCGCTATCAAATTCCGCGCCACGCGCTGTCTGCGCTTTCATAATACGATCTGTCTCGTCGATGAGCGTGGGAATAAAGCGCATCGCAATGCTCATCATCATTGCCATTTCGTGTACAGGGAACTTAATCTTTTTTAGCGGGCGCAGCAAACTTTCCAGCGCATCCGTCAACTGCATAGGCGACGTCGTCAACGTCAGCAGACTGGTCGCAAATATCAACAAAATAAGACGGATCGCTATAAAAACAGCTTTTTCTATTCCATCGGTGGATATTTTGATGATGCCCCACTGCCATATGATATGCGACGGATCCTGCGGCGCAAAAAACAGAATATTCAATGCAAATGTAAAAATAATGATAAATAAAAGCGGTCGGATACTGCGCAATATGGTACGCAAGCCGACTTTTGAAAGCATTGTGATCACAATAAACAGAGCGCCAAGTGCCAAAAAACCCCACCAGTCCCGCACCACAAATACGGCAACCAGAAACAAAAGCGCAATTATGATTTTCATTCGCGGGTCCAGTCTGTGAACAATCGTATTGCCCGGAAAGTACTGGCCCAATGTAATATTTTTGATCATTTTCTGTCCTCTTTACAGTATGCTGCGATAAAGCCTACCAATTCTTGTTTGGTAATGATATCATCCGGGATATCCCATCCCCGCTGTTTTAAGAGATATGCCGCCTGCCGTGCCTCGCTTGCATCCAACCCTACGGCTCTTAATTTTTCAATATCGGCAAACACCTCTTTTGGTGTACCGTCCATATAGATTTCTCCATGATCCATCGCAATGATACGCGTCGCGTAATCCGCAAGACCATCCATATTGTGTGAGATCATGACAATGGTTGTACCCTGCACATTCAACCTGCGCACAAGTTGCATAAATTGCTCCCTGCCAATCGGGTCAAGCCCCGCAATGGGCTCGTCTAAAATCAGAATACGCGGTCTTGTCGCGAGCACCCCCGCAATCGCTACCTTGCGTTTCTGCCCGCCTGACAAATCGAATGGCGATATATCACGTATTTTTTCCGGTTCAAACTCCATCAAACAAAGCGCATCATCCACGCTTTTTTTAATTTCTTCTTCTGTCATCCCCGCCTTTGTCGGACCGAACGCAACATCCTTGCCTACCGTTTCCTCAAAAAGCTGATATTCAGGATATTGAAATACCACACCCAACGTAGCACGCAGCTTTTTTCGATCATATCCGCTTGCGTTGATATCCTCACCGTCCACCTCAACGACACCATCTGATGGCGTCAAAAGCCCGGCCATTTGCTGGATGAGCGTGGATTTCCCACAGCCTGTATGACCGATGATCCCCACAAACTCGCCATCCTCTATACGCAGGCTGATGTCTTTTAACGCACGCACCTCGAACGGCGACCCCGGCATATAAGAATAATTCAGTTTTTTTAATTCTACCGGCATAATCCGTCCACCAATTCGTTAAGCGTGACAGGGCAATCCCCGATGTCCATTCCTTTTGCCCTCAGCTCGTGGTATACCTGCGTTGCAAGCGGCGGCAAAAGCCCTGCCGCATCCAACTTTTCCTTATGGGAAAATACCTCTCGCGGTGTGCCCTCGTCCGTTATTTTTCCGTCTGTCATCACAAATACCCTGTCAGCCTCTGAGGCTTCCTCCATATAGTGCGTGATGAGCACCACGGTTTTTCCCTGTTCCTTATTCAAAAAGCGTATGGTCTCCATGACCTCGCTTCTTCCCTGCGGATCAAGCATCGCCGTCGGTTCATCAAAAACAATCACATCAGGATGCATCGCCAGCACACCCGCGATGGCGATCCGTTGTTTTTGACCGCCTGAAAGCATGTGCGGCGCGCGCTTCTCAAAACCACGCATATTGACCGCTCCCAGCGCCTCATATACGCGCGTCACGATCTCCTTTTGTGGTACGCCAAGGTTTTCAGGTCCAAACGCTATGTCCTCTTCCACAATTGTAGAAACGATCTGATTATCCGGATTCTGAAACACCATTCCCGCATGTGAGCGGATCTCCCAGATGTTATCTTCGTTTTCCGCATCCAACCCTGCGACAAGCAGACTTCCCTCCTGCGCGCGCAAAAGGACATTGATGTGCTTCGCGAATGTAGATTTTCCGCTCCCATTATGCCCAAGTACCGCCACAAATTCACCTTGCTCTATCGCAAGGGTCACACCATCAAGCGCATACTTAACAGGTCTGCTCTCCTCCTCGTCCGTTTCCGGTACGGGGTAGGCGTATTTTAATTTTTTTGCTTCGATCATATTTTGCATCAATACATTCCCTGATAACAGAAAGAAGGAACAGCAGTTCGCACGCCCGTTCCTCCCCTTTTCATTCTCTGTTGAAACCGTTTTATTGTTATACCAGCTCGAGGATAACAACTTCCGCCGCGTCTCCGCGTCTCGGTCCTTTTTTAATAATACGCGAATATCCGCCGCCTTGACCTTTGTCCTTCGCACGCTGCGCATATTTGGGCGCAATCTCACGGAACAACTTCTCGATCACCGGGCTTTTTACATCGCCTGTACGCTTCTTGTAATCATACTTGCTTTCCTTTTCCCCTTTTGTTTCCGGGAAATCATACAAATATTTCATCAGAATACGTCTTGTCGCGAGCTTTTCAGGAGAATCGTTTGTGACCTTTGTTTTTTTGCCATCCACCGTCTTTTCCACCTCGACCGTGTCGTCATATACGTGGATCGCTTTTGTGATCAGCTTTTCAGCGATTCTCTGCGTTTCCTTTGCACGCATCATCGTTGTTTCTATTTTACCGTTCCAGATGAGAGACGTAACGAGCCCCCTGAGCATCGCTCTTCTCTGGTCAGACGGTCTGCCTAATTTTCTCATAGCGTTCTAAAACCTCCGTTAATGTCCGAAATCAATCGTCTTTGCGCAGGTTAAGCCCCAGCGCTTCCAGCTTCTGCTCTACTTCTTCAAGCGATTTCTTACCCAGGTTACGCACCTTCATCATCTCTTCTTCGTTACGCATAATGAGTTCTTCTACGGTGTTGATTCCCGCGCGCTTCAAGCAGTTGTACGAGCGAACCGAAAGATCGAGTTCTTCGATCGTGATCTCCAGAATCTTTTCTTTCTTGTCCTCTTCCTTTTCCACCATGATTTCCACGTCGCCGACGTGATCCGTCAGGTTGATAAACTGGGAGAGATACTCGCTCATGATCTTTGCCGCCAGCGAAATCGCCTCATCAGCGTTCGTGCTGCCGTTTGTCCATACTTCAATCGTCAGCTTGTCGAAGTCAGTGATCTGACCGACACGCGTATTTTCCACGGCAAAGTTGACTTTTGTCACCGGCGTGAACAACGAGTCGATCGGAATCTCGCCAATCGGCATGTTCGCTTCTTTATTCTTGTCAGCAAGTACATAACCCCTGCCCTTTGCGATCATAATCTCCATGTAGAGATTCGCCGTTTTATCAATCGTTGCAATATGCAGATCCGGATTGATGATTTCCACCTCAGAATCCGTTTCAATATCAGCCGCTGTTACTTCCTTAGGTCCTTTTGCATTGATGATCAGCTTCTTCGGCTCGTCTGTATACATTTTGGCACACAGACCCTTTAAGTTGAGCACAATGTTGGTAACGTCTTCATGCACGCCTTCGATCGTCGAAAACTCATGCAGTACGCCGTCTATCTTTACGCTTGTTACCGCAACACCGGGCAGAGACGAGAGCAAAATGCGGCGCAGGGAGTTTCCGAGCGTCGTGCCGAATCCTCTTTCAAGAGGCTCCATCACGAACTTACCGTATTTCTTATCTTCGCTCATCTCAGTGCATTCGATGTTTGGTCTTTCTATTTCAAGCATATTGTAACCTCCTTCTAAATAGGATATCCATAAAGGGAGTACGCCTATTATTTAGAATACAACTCAACAATCAAGTGCTCCTCGATCGTAAGGTCGATATCGTCTCTCTCAGGAATCGCGACAACTTTTCCGCTGAGCGTTGCAGCATCAAATTCGAGCCACTTCGGCACGCCCTTGCCGCCTTCTTCCTTGATCGACTTAAAGTATTCCTGCGAAGCAGATCTCTGAGCGACTGTGATCGCGTCACCCGCTTCCACGATGTAAGAAGGAATATCTACCTTTTTTCCATTGACGCGGACATGTCCATGCATCACAAGCTGACGCGCATGCGCACGGCTGTCGCCGATCCCCAAACGGAACGCAACGTTATCAAGACGTCTTTCAAGCAGCTGAAGCAGGTTTTCGCCCGCTTTGCCCTTCATTTTTGCAGCAATATCAAAATATTTTCTAAACTGACCTTCCAAAATACCGTAAGCGCGTTTTACTTTCTGTTTTTCACGCAACTGCGTGCCATATTCAGATACCTTGCCACGCCGTCCTGCTCCATGCTGTCCTGGAGCGTTGGGGCGAAGCGTAAAAGCGCATTTCTGGGAATAACATCTGTCGCCCTTCAAAAAGAGCTTAGCGCCTTCCCTGCGGCATAAGCGGCAAACCGGTCCTGTATATCTAGCCATAATTCTTTACCCTCCTTATACCCTTCTGCGTTTCGGCGGACGGCATCCATTGTGCGGGATAGGCGTCACGTCTTTGATCAGCGTTACTTCAAGTCCTGCCGTTTGCAGCGCGCGGATCGCGGCTTCTCTTCCGGAACCCGGTCCTTTCACGAATACTTCTACAAACTTAAGACCATGCTCCATCGCAGCTTTTGCAGCTGTCTCGGAAGCAACCTGGGCAGCAAAAGGAGTGCTCTTTTTAGAACCGCGGAAGCCCATAGCTCCGGAGCTCGATTGGGAAAGAGCGTTTCCCTGCATATCTGTCATCGTTACAATCGTATTGTTAAAGGAAGAACGAATATGTGCCTGGCCTTTTTCAATGTTCTTCTTTTCTCTGCGTCTTCTGGACACTTTTTTCTTAGGTGCAGCCATTTTCTAATCCCTCCTTATTTCTTTTTACCGGCAACCGTGCGCTTGGGTCCTTTACGCGTACGGGCATTCTGCTTCGTACTTTGACCGCGCACAGGCAGACCTTTTCTATGACGGATGCCACGATAGCAACCGATTTCCATCAGGCGCTTGATGTTTAGGGATACTTCCCTTCTCAAATCGCCTTCTACTTTAAGATTTTTATCAATATATTCCCTGATTTTCGAAAGATCGTTTTCGTCTAGGTCTTTCACTCTGATATCGGGGTTCACTTTTGTCGCGGACAAAATCTGCTGAGAGGTCTTAAGGCCGATTCCATAAATATAGGTGAGGCCGATCTCAACGCGTTTGTCTCTGGGCAAGTCTACGC
>CAZBSH010000036.1:0-22628 GCA_964494645.1 uncultured Christensenella sp.
CATCGGCAACAAAGCAGGTCACAGTCGGTCTGCCTGTTGTAGAATCGGGTGTCGTCGCACCCACGATTACAAATCCCGTACCACCTTTGGCGATCTCTGCATGATGATGGATGTCCCTGTCACTTACAGAACCGTCTGCATTGGAAGAACTGATGTCTGTCGGAACATGCACAATACGGTTTGGCACTTCAAAGTTCCCTATTTTGATCGGTTTGAATAAATGTTCAAAATGTTCCATTTTCTTTATCCTTTCTTGTTACAATACGATACCAAAATGTTCGTATAGCGCCTTATCATATTCTTCCTTTGTCTTTGTCCGGCACGCAATTACGCCATCCTTTGTAAATTTGCGAAATTCAGGGATACTCTCTCCGTCCTCTCCCACTACTTCCGTCATCGTGTTGCGCCCCTGCGGTGTACGAATATAAACCATCGTCACATTTTTGAATATGGAATCAGGATGTGTCACGCACCAATGATTGGGCATCTCAAAGTCGATCGGGAACTGCTCGTCTTCCGTAAAAGAATATATCCTGTTCCATTCGCCCTTGTAAATTCCCTGTACCAACCATCCCAACGCGGGATGCCGGATCATACGATATTGCTCTTTGTCTAACGTTTGTATATCGTCTGCTTTGATCTCTATAGGCCATACAGGGGCTTGTACGCCCACTCCTACATCCGCTATGTATCTTTTTCCATCTAGAATTACTCGAGCAATTCTGTGGCGTCTCATGGGCATCTCAAGAGGTTCTCCCTCCAGATATCTGCCATAATATTCCACTACATCAAAGCCAAGCCTGCGCAACAACCACGCAAAGAGTCCGTTAAGCTCAAAACAATAGCCTCCGCGTCTGCGCTTAACGATCTTATCATATACATCCGGTAAACTGACAGATATGTATTTTCCCGCCCGAATGTCAAGGTCTTCGTACGGCACGGAATATACATGAGACTTTTGCAGACCGCGCAGCGTCTCCATCGTTGGCTCAAGCGATCCATGATAGTTGATGCGCTCAAGATATCCCTGCACATCGAGCCCTTGGGCATCGTCATCAAAATACCTCTCCGGTATCTTTTTATCGTTCATTGACCCGTCCATATTCAATTCCTTTCTAAAAATAAGAGTGGAAGGAAAATAAGAGTAATTCCAAGTATATCCAAATTATACATACAAAGGTTGATTAGAAACAATAACACTCCCGCCGGAAGTGTTATCATTTACGATTTTTTGATTTCAGTGATTAAAATTACGATACTCCGCCGGGGACATGAATACGTACTTGTGGAATACCTTGTAAAACTGGTTCATGTTTGTATATCCTGATAAATTCGCGATCGTGTTGATACTGTCGCTCGTGGTAAGCAATAACTTTTTTGCTTTGGTCAGGCGAAGAAAGGTAATATATTCTTTAAATGGCATACGCATCGCTTCTTTAAACAAATTGCGAAACGCAGATTCGCTCATATGCAGCTGATCCGCGACTTCCTGCACCGTAATCGCCGTGTCGAAGTGACTATTGATATATGTGATTGCGTCCGCAATCTTCGCATGCCCAAGGCTATCGGGTGTATAGTATTCTTCGTACACCGACTGATAATGCTTCATCAACAACGCCAGTGTTTTTCTTAATCCGGCGTCAATCTCGTGCTTATAGGCAGTCTCTTTGCTATGCCATATCTCCTTCAGCGCAAGAACTTCATTGCCGATTTCCCGTGCGATTGGCAAGGCATGGTCAATTTTATTATCAAATGTTTTTGTGTTGTAATAGAACGGGTACAGATATTCAAAGTCAAACTGTCTGCTTCCCGGCGCGGCGATCAGTGCCGGTAAAAAAATCACAAAAATATACTCCGTCTGTTCGCTCGGTCCTGATATGGCAACGTGATTTTCGAAGTCGCTGACAATAAAAACGTCGCCGGGCGCAACAACATATTCCCTGTTGGTAAAAATAAATTTACCGCTGCCGCCTGTGCACAGGATGATTTGCAAATAATTATGCCAATGGATTTTTTCGTGGTCGCCTTTTGTTACAAAATCCAGAATACTCAAAGGAAACGCGGCATCCATTTCATAGTTCCAAAAGAAACTGCTCAAAAGTTTTCTCCTGTTTCATCTTTTTCTACATCATATCACGATTTTAATACGGATACCATAAAAAAACCACCGCTTTAGCGGTGGTTTTGAATCTTAACATTTATCTTTCATCAAGCGGAATATAGTCACGCGATTCCTGCACATTTTTATAGGCAGGACGAATGATCTTACCTGCGTTAGAGAGCTCCTCTACGCGATGCGCACTCCATCCGGCAATACGTGCCATAGCAAAAATCGGCGTAAACAATTCAGTAGGCAATTTAAGCATACTATATACAAAGCCGCTGTAAAAATCGACATTAGCGCTAACACCTTTATAAATCTTGCGTTCCTTTGCGATAACCTCAGGCGCTAAGCGCTCCACAAGAGTATATAGTTGAAATTCCTTGGAAAGACCTTTTTCCTCAGACAACGTCTGTACAAAACTCTTGAAGATATCAGCACGCGGGTCGGAAAGCGAATAGACCGCATGCCCCATGCCGTAAATAAGACCGGCTTTGTCAAACGCCTGCTTATTAAGAAGCTTAGCAAGGTAGTCCTTCACTTCGCTCTCACTTGTCCAATCCTTTAAATTCTTTTTCATATCTTCGATCATCTGAACAACTTTTATATTCGCGCCCCCATGCTTGGGTCCCTTTAGCGATCCCAAAGAAGCCGCGACGGAAGAGTATGTATCCGTCCCGGAAGAGGAGACGACATGCGTTGTAAAGGTCGAGTTGTTACCGCCGCCATGTTCTGCGTGCAACACCAGCGAAACATCCAGAATATGTGCCTCAAGTTCTGTATACTTACTGTCCGGTCTTAGCAAATGAAGAATATTCTCCGCAGTAGAAAGCTCCGGGTCCGGCACATGGATAAAGAGACTCTGTCCGTCATGATAATGGCGGTATGCCTGATACCCATAGACAGAGAACAACGGGAATAACGCAATCAATTGAAGCGACTGGCGCAATACATTCGGGATAGATATGTCATTGGCTTTTTCATCGTAAGCATAAAGCGTGAGTACGCTGCGTGCCAACGTGTTCATCATATCCGCGCTGGGCGCTTTCATGATGATATCACGTACAAAATTTGTAGGTAGCGTACGGTAATGCGCAAGCAGCTTTTTAAAATCAAGCAGCTGCGTCTTATCCGGCATATCGCCTGTTAACAAAAGATATACCACTTCCTCAAACCCGTAGCGCTTTTCATTAATAAATCCTTTCACGATATCTTTGATGTTGATACCGCGATAACAAAGTTTCCCTTCACACGGGACAAGTTCATCCCCCTGTTTGATAAAAGACTGTATGTCTGAGATACGGGTCAGCCCTGCAAGAACACCCTGTCCATTGATGTCACGCAATCCGCGTTTTACCTGATATTCGGTATATAAGGCGGGATCGATATCACCTGTCTGCATAATCTTTTCCGTTAAAGCATAAATCTCCGGCGTAATATCTGAAATACGGCTGTTTTCCATTCAATAATCCTCCTTATATTTTCTGAAAATCTATTGACACTTCCTATATTTAGGACTACAATGCATATGGTATTAGAAGTAATACAGCATCGTTGCGAAAAATGTTATTGATTTATTATACTACAAAATGCGTTGTATGTAACGCATTTTTTATTTTTTTATTAAATATCAATAAAAAAGCATATAAAAAAGCCGCTTTACAAAGCGGTTTTTTTATATGCTGCTATTCATTACGATCAGATACGGCTTACTCCGGATTTTCTTGCAGCTTCAGCAACCGCTTTCGCAACAGCAGGCGCTACACGCTCATCAAACGGCGAAGGAATGATGTATTCCGGATCCAGCTCATCTCCGTTTATCAAATCCGCAATCGCATATGATGCGGCAATCTTCATTTCATCATTGATATCGCTCGCGCGAACATCAAGCGCTCCTCTGAAGATACCCGGGAACGCCAATACGTTATTGATCTGGTTCGGAAAATCACTTCTTCCTGTTCCGATGATCGCTGCGCCTGCCCTTTTCGCAATATCAGGCATAATTTCCGGCGTTGGGTTTGCCATCGGGAATAAGATCGGCTGATCAGCCATAGATTTGACCATTTCCTCTGTAAGTGTACCCGGCGCGGATACACCGATGAAAACATCCGCTCCCTTCAACACGTCCTCCAGGCTTCCTTTTTTCATCATCAGGTTGGATATCTCAGCCATTTCCTTTTTCTCTTCGTTCAATCCATCTCTGCCTTTGTAAATAGCGCCCTGGCGGTCGCACATGACAACATCCTTTAATCCCATTGCCATCAGCAGCTTAATGATCGCAATACCGGCTGCGCCTGCGCCCGAGGTCACGACGCTGATATCGTGGATGTCTTTCCCAACGATTTTCAATGCGTTGATCAGCGCTGCCAATGTAACCACCGCCGTACCGTGCTGGTCATCATGGAAGATCGGGATATCACAGATTTCTTTTAATCTGCGCTCAATCTCGAAGCAGCGCGGCGCGCTGATATCTTCCAGGTTGATGCCGCCAAAGCTACCTGCAAGAAGTGCAACCGTATTGACGATATCGTCTACTTCTTTACTGCGGATGCAAAGCGGAAAAGCGTCAACATCTCCAAATGTTTTAAAAAGAACGCATTTGCCTTCCATCACGGGCATGCCTGCCTCCGGTCCAATATCACCAAGACCAAGAACGGCTGTACCGTCTGTCACAACCGCAACAAGGTTATGACGGCGCGTATATTCATACGAAAGATCAACATTTTCAGAGATTTTCAAGCATGGTTCTGCCACGCCCGGGGTATACGCAACGGATAGATCGTCCTTATCATTAAGCGGCGCTCTGCTGATTACCTCGATCTTGCCCTTCCAGTCCGCGTGTGCTTTCAGTGCTTTTTCTTTGATATCCATTATTTTGCCTCCTCATCAAGAATTGCGATTGATTTATCCAAAAATGATTTCATTGTTTGTGCGGAATGCCTCAGCTCCTCCATCTCCTCAGGTGTAATATGAAGGTCGATCACCTGTTTAACGCCTTCGTATGTCACGATACACGGAAGACTGATTGCAACATCACTGATGCCATGATAGTCTTCATCTAAAACATGAGAAACGGGAAGGACGGTATGCTCGTCCTCCAAAATAGAAGCAACAACACGCGCAACAGACATCGCAACGCCATAGTACGTCGCGCCTTTCAAACTAATGACCTCTGCTCCTGAGTCACGCGTCCTCTCAAAGATCGCCTGACGATCAAGGACCTTATTTACATCCTTTAAATATTCGTCGATACGTTCACCCGCAATTGTGATGCTCGACCAGATCGGAACCTGCGTATCTCCATGCTCGCCTAAAATATACGCGTTGATGTCGCGGATATCCGTATCAAAATGCTTACTAAGCAAATAACGAAAACGCGAGGTGTCAAGCATCGTGCCCGAACCGATAACCTGTGAAGCCGGCAACCCTGATGCCATCCGCGCCACATAAGTAAGCACGTCAACAGGATTCGAAACGACAAGGATGATCATATCCTTGTTATACTGTGTGATCTGCTTTGCAATATCATACATGATTTTGACATTAGTCTGCGCCAACTCGAGCCTCGTCTGCCCGGGCTTACGCGCAATTCCCGCTGTCACAATGACGATAGAAGCATCCTTGCAATCTTCATATGTCCCGCGTTTGATTGATAGCTGACGGAAAAACGCGATACCATGATTCATGTCAAGAACATTCCCCTCTGCTCTGCCCTCGTCCACATCAATGAGTACGATGTCTGAACTCAATCGTTTGAGCATGAGTGTATAGGCAACCGTAACGCCTACATTCCCCGAACCGATTACCACAATTTTGTCTTTCGATTTTGTTCTCATGTTTCATACCTTCTTAAAAATAATAAATTATTGTAAAAAAGAAGGAAAATCCTCTCTCCCCCTTTTTACGTACATGGGCACATGCGGCAAATTCAAAATCTCCCACAAATATAGTATATATCCAATTTTAGCAAATTTCAAATTTATTTTATTTGTATAAAAACCATTCTTACCTTTTCTGTAATCAATATATGCCCCTACCCGTCACGGCTTGCAGAAAGCGTATTCATCTATGCAATTTCCACAGCTTCCCGCACCTGACTCAATATCTTTTCAGCATATCTAATATCATTTGAAAAACATGCTGTGCGCTCATGTGGCGGATGTGTTCCCTGTCGTCCACCCTCCCGCGTTGCAAATTCAGTTGCAGCACCCGGCTGTCCTTTTCGCTGTCGATCGCAATATATACCAACCCTACCGGTTTTTGCTCACTTCCGCCGCCGGGGCCCGCAATCCCCGTTGTGGAAATGCCAATATCCGCGCCGGAAATTTTGCGTACGCCACGTGCCATTTCCGCCGCCGTCTGTTTGGAAACTGCGCCGTATTTTTCAAGCGTCTCCGCAGATACTTGAAGCAACAATTGTTTCATATCGTTAGAATAAGTACACACGCCGCATCCGAACACTTCACTTGCTCCCGCTATTTGAGTGATTCGCTGTGATATCAATCCGCCGGTACAGCTTTCCGCTGTCGCTATTGTAAGATTTTTTTTCTTCAGCGCTTCCACCACTGCGGTTTGTAGGTTCGCTACGTCTATTCCATAAATGAATTGCCCCAGTTTTTTTTCAATCCGGTCTATTACCGGCACAATCAGTCTCTCACATTCTTCTGCCGTATCACCTGCCGCCGTAACACGCAACGTTACTTCGCCGGTTTTTGCGTAAGGCGCAACCGTCGGATTGGTGCTGTTTTTCATCAGATCGTAAAGAATATCCTCGACTTGCGATTCTCCTGTACCAAACATCCGAATATTGTGAGACACCAACACTTTATTGGAAAATCCCATCAAATAAGGCACAACGTTTTCTTCAAACATCGGTCTCATTTCCGAAGGAGGACCGGGCAGCAAGATAGCTGTTTTTCCATTCTCACTGATTGCCAGCCCGGGCGCGGTTCCATGCGCATTCGCAAATACTGTCGCGCCAACCGGCAT
Organism: uncultured Christensenella sp.; assembly: GCA_964494645.1. Lineage (GTDB taxonomy): Bacteria > Bacillota > Clostridia > Christensenellales > Christensenellaceae > Christensenella. The sequence goes on from CAZBSH010000036.1 coordinate 7,091, forward strand.
CATTGCCTGCTTTTTATTATTTTCAGTCATCGTCCGACCAATTTTTTTGAAAAAAGATTCAATGCTTTCAAGCGAAGCCCCGTCCATTTCCATATCCTTATGAAAATATTCCGCGACCGTCTCCTTGGTCAGATCATCATAAGTCGGTCCCAGTCCTCCGGTCATGATCACAATATCCGCACGTGAAAATGCCAAATGCAAGCTTGTTTTGAGCCTGTCGTTATTATCCCCAACTACACTTTGGTAATACACGTCAATTCCGATGTTTGCCAATTCCTTCGCGAGGTAAGCCGCATTGGTGTTTATGATATCTCCAAGCAACAACTCTGTACCTACACATAAGATTTCCGCTTTCATTTGTTTGACCATCCTTTTGTTGAAAATTTTATCCATAAATGATTTGTCCGATTTTACGGTAAAAACCGCTTTTGAACAGTTTATACTTTTTAAGCAACTGCGCACGTTTGCACTTCTCGTATTGCCCTAAACCCGCAAATATCTCAATCAATTGTTTTTGCTCCGCACTCAGTAAATCTTCATAGGTATCCAAAAATGCCTGTGCTTGTTTGTAAGTATCCAGTATGGACTGACGAATACCTCCTGTATTTGCCAGCTTCTGTCTAAAATAAGAGGCGCTCTTAACGTCCTTTGCCCCGACCTCGTTTGCCGTATGCTGACGATAATGAATACGGTTTGGCGCAACAATAATGTGCCCAAATGCCGCGGCAATCAGGCCAATCCACCAATCATGCATCAGCGCATCGCTATGAGGACGGATCAGCTCCGCAAGCGCTCTGTTAAAGAGCATCGTACACCCCGTAATATTATTTTGCGGCAAAATCTGATGTAAATACAGTCTTGCGGGATCAAGCTTTTGTAATGCAAACAATGATGGATGAACGACCTTATCTTCCTCGTTTACCACTGTCAAATCAGAATGCAAAAGTATAGGTCCGTTTCCCAAATCTTCTTGCGCCGCGCGTAATGTCAAAAATGTAAGTTTGATTTTATCCGAAAGCCAGATGTCGTCCTGATCACAAAACATGATATATTCACTGCTTGCATATTGCAAAAGACGAAAAAAATTCTCTTTTGCGCTTCCTGACGGCTGACCGTCGCTTATGATCACAAAGCGCTCCTGATATAACGTTTCGTACTCCTTCAATATATCAACCGTACGGTCTGAAGATCCATCGTCGCGCGCAATCACGCGAAACTCCTGATCGCTTTGCAAAAAAAGAGAATTGATCTGTTCTTTCAGATATTTTTCGCCATTGTATGTTGCAAGCAGAATATCTACCATATTATTTCCTTTCGTATGTTATGATTTCTTCTTTAATTTAGCACGATTATCCATAAAAAAAAAGAGCCGAAGCCCTTTTTATTTTTTTAACTCAATAATTGTCTTCCTTAAGCTGGAAATATGCTTTCGGGTGCTGACAAACAGGACATTTTTCGGGCGCTGCTTTGGACTTCTGGATATGTCCGCAGTTATAGCACTGCCAAAGCACTTCCGTATCTCTTTCAAAGACGATACCCTGCTCAATATTAGCGGCAAGCTTTTTATATCTTGCCTCATGCTCGCTCTCAACTTCACCTGCGCCACGGAATTCACGCGCAATATCGGTAAAGCCTTCTTCTTCCGCAATTTTAGCAAACCCGGGATACATTTCCGTCGTTTCGTAATGTTCTCCTGCTGCCGCCTCCTTCAGGTTTGTCACCGTGTCCGGAATTTTGTTATCAGGATGAAGCCACTTAAACCAAAGCTTTGCGTGCTCTTTTTCATTTGCCGATGTCTCCGCAAAAATATTGGAAATCTGTACATAACCATCTTTTTTTGCCTGGGATGAATAATACAGATATTTCATATGCGCCATGGATTCTCCCGCAAATGCATCCTGTAAACATTTCTCTGTTTTTGTACCTTTTAAATCCTTCATATCAATCTACCTCCTTAAAATTCAGTTTTCATTCGCAACTTTTAATAATATAAACGAATGGCGGCAAAATAAACATCTTTATACGTTGATCTCTCCCTGCATTTCGAGTCTGCCATTAAAACCGGACAAAACCGGATCGATCTCCATCTGAATAAAATCATCTACCTGCCTGTCTGCCAGACCAATAAAATTTTTCGGATCCATGATCTCGTCAATCTCTTCCGCACTCATATGAAACGCATCATCCTGCTTAATCAACTCGATCAGATTATTGCTTGCTCCTTCTTCTTTTACACGCCGCCCGGCAATCATCGAATATTCCCGAATTTTTTCGTGCAGCTCCTGTCGGTCTCCGCCGCGTTTGACCGCATCCATCAAAATCGTTTCCGTTGCCATAAACGGCAATTCCTCGTTGATACGTTTTTCAATGACCTTGGGATATACCACCATACCGCTTGTGACGTTCAAATAGATATTCAAAACAGCGTCAAGCGCTAAAAACCCCTGCGGGATCACCAACCGTTTGTTCGCACTGTCGTCAAGCGTCCGCTCAAACCACTGCGTAGAAGCCGTTATCGCCGGACTGGACGCAAGGCTTATAATATACCGCGCAAGCGAACAAATACGCTCAGAACGCATGGGATTGCGCTTATACGCCATTGCAGAGGAACCGATTTGTTTTTTGCCAAACGGCTCTTCTACCTCTTTCAAATTTTGGAGCAAACGGAGGTCGTTTGCAAACTTATACGCGCTTTGCGCAATGCTCGAGAGTAAATCCATCACCACGCTGTCAAACTTACGCGGATATGTCTGACCTGTCACAGCAAAGACCTTATCATAGCCGATCTTACTTGCCACTTTTTGTTCCAGTTCTTTTACTTTATCGGCATCGCCTTCAAAAAGCGTCAGAAAGCTTGCTTGCGTTCCTGTCGTCCCCTTCACTCCTCGGAGTTTGACCTGAGATTTCACAAATTGCAGTTGCTCATAGTCCATCAGCAAATCCTGCATCCACAACGTTGCGCGCTTACCAACCGTAGTAAGCTGTGCTGGCTGATAGTGCGTAAATCCAAGCGTAGGGATATCCTTATATTGCAATGCAAATTCTTTTAAACGAGCGATCACGTTAACAAGCTTAAGTTCAATGACCTTGATTGCCTGATCCATCACAATGATGTCCGTGTTATCCCCCACATAACAGCTTGTCGCGCCCAGATGAATGATTCCCTTTGCCTGCGGACACTGTACGCCATAGGCATATACATGAGACATCACATCATGACGTACTTCTTTTTCGCGATCTTCCGCTACATCGTAGTTGATGTCTTGTGCATGCGCCTTCAATTCATCAATTTGTTCTTGTGAGATCGGCAGCCCCATTTCGTGCTCCGCTTCCGCAAGAGCGATCCATAGCTTGCGCCATGTCTTAAATTTTGTATCGTCAGAAAAAATGTGCGACATCTCTTTACTTGCATATCTGGTGATCAATGGATTTTCGTATACGTCTCTCATGACTTTACCGCCTTTAATAAAAATAGAATACATCTCATTTTATAGTTTTTAACACCTATTTTCAAGCTAGAAAAAGGGAGCAGATGTTCTGCTCCCTCATAATTTGTTACTTTGCATAATCTGTTGTTCTTGTTTCCCGAATAACATTTACTTTGATCTGTCCCGGATAATCAAGTTCAGATTCGATTTTTTTCACGATATCTCTCGCAATTAAAGTTGTTCCAGCGTCGTCGATTTCGTCGGGCTTTACAATAATTCTAATTTCTCTGCCCGCTTGAATCGCAAATGACCTTTCGACGCCTGCGAACGAATTGGCAATTTCTTCAAGACTTTCAAGACGTTTTATGTAATTTTCCAAAGATTCCCTTCTTGCACCCGGTCTCGCAGCGGAAATCGCATCAGCAGCCTGCACCAAAACAGCTTCCACTGTTTTAGGCTCTACATCACCATGATGTGCAGCAATTGCGTTGATGATGTCCGCATTTTCCTTATATTTCTTTGCAAGATCCGCGCCAATCTGGATGTGCGGTCCTTCTACTTCATGATCAACGGCCTTACCGATGTCATGCAGCAGACCCGCGCGCTTTGCAAACTTAGCGTTTGCGCCAATCTCAGCTGCCATAAGAGAAGCCAAATGAGCAACCTCGATCGAGTGCTTCAGTACATTTTGTCCATAGCTGGTACGGTATTTGAGACGTCCCAAAAGCCTCACCAGTTCCGGATGCAGGGAATGGATTCCCACATCAAAGACCGCCTGTTCGCCGGCTTCTTTGATTTGTGTTTCCACTTCCTTTTGCGCTTTATGAACCATTTCCTCGATACGAGCCGGATGAATCCGTCCGTCAACGATCAATTTCTCAAGCGCCATTCTGGCAACCTCACGCCTTACCGGGTCAAAACCGGAAAGGATAACTGCCTCCGGTGTGTCGTCGATGATCAGGTCAATACCTGTCGCCGTTTCCAACGTACGGATATTACGTCCTTCACGTCCGATAATTCTGCCCTTCATTTCATCGTTGGGCAAGTTCACAACCGATACCGTGCTCTCCGCAACATGATCCGCGGCACATTTTTGTATTGCCAACGAAAGAATGTTTCTTGCCTTTTTATCAGCTTCATCCTTCGCTTTTTGCTCAATATCACGCAGCATTACGGCCATATCATGCCGTGCCTCGTTTTCAACCTTTTCAAGCAGCAATCCCTTGGCTTCTTCTGTCGTCATGCCGGAAATGTGCTCCAGTTGCTCTAATTGTTGAGCATGCAACGCAGCCAAATCTTCTTTGGCTTTCGTGATTTCTTTGCTGCCTCTGTTTACCTGTTCTTCTTTTTGTTCAATGCTTTCTAATTTCTTATCCAGCAATTCTTCTCTTTGAACTAATCTTTTTTCAATCTTTGTGATTTCATTACGTCTGTCTCTTGATTCCCTGTCAAATTCGCTACGCAGTTTATGAACTTCTTCCTGAGCCTCGAGTACCGTCTCTTTCCTGATAACTTCCGCGCGCTTTTGCGCTTCGTCAATCAGCTTCTTTACGGAATCCTCAGCGCGGCCGATTTTCGCTTCGGCAATATTACGTCTATATAAATAACCAATAATAAGTCCGATCACCAGTCCGCCTACGCCTATGAGAATAGGAATAAGCCATTCCACTTAGCAAATTCACCTCCTGTTCTTCTGATTTCTTCAAATTCATTTTCTTTTTTATTTTGGCAATATGCAAAAATGATACAAATTACCTATCACTATTGTATCTTTATTTACAATGATTGTCAATCAAATACACTGTTCCCTGCAAGGAAACCGGTCGAAAAAGCAATTTGCAGATTAAACCCGCCGGTAAGCGCATGTACATCAATGATTTCGCCCGCAAAATACAGATTTTGAACGATTTTGCTCTCCATCGTCGACGGATTGATCTCCTTGACCTCAACACCGCCCGCCGTAATAATCGCTTCTTCTATGGGTCTCGTATCCGCGATACGGATTGCAAAATGCTTCAATCCGCGACAAAGCTCCATCCGTTCCTCTTTCGTAATGCTATTGACCGCCTTGTTCCCATCCAGCTTCGCTTCGCGTAAAAAAGGATAAATTGCCTTCTGAGGCAGCAAATTTGTCATCACATTTTTTAACTGCTTGTTTTGATTGGCTTCAAACTCACGCACCAATCGCATATCCAACTTTTCCTCCGTCAGAGCCGGTTTAAAATCAATTTCCACCCGCAGATCAAGAGGCTGCTTGTTGTGGTCAATATAGTTGCTTGCCGAGAGAACGACCGGACCCGAAATACCAAAATGCGTAAACAAAAGTTCTCCTTGCTCCGCATAAATCTTTCTATTGTTCTGAAACAAAGAAAACCCAATATTCTTCAAGGTGAGTCCCTGCATTTTCGGGCAGATGCCGTGCGCGTCTTCCAATGCTATCAACGCCGGAACCGGCGGTATTACGCTATGACCAAACTGTTCTGCAAAGCGATAACCGTCACCGGTAGAACCTGTCAACGGATAAGATTTCCCGCCTGTCGCTAAAATGAGCGCGCCGGCTTCCATTGTTTCACCGTTTTGCAGCGAAACACAAAAAACATCGCCCGACTTTTCGATATGCTTCACGCAAGCGTCCAGCATACGCTTGACCCCCGCGTCCCGCAACATTTTTTCCAGCGTACGTATCACATCGTTTGAACGGTCACTCACCGGGAAAACACGTCCGCCGCGCTCAACCTTTGTACGCAAACCATTCTTTTCAAGCAAATCGATCAAAGCGGTATTGGAGCATGCGTAAATCGCACTCATTAAAAATTTATTGTTTTTTGAAACATTCACAAAAAAATCACTGATATCACAGTCATTCGTAATATTACAGCGACCTTTTCCCGTAATAAAAAGCTTTTTTCCAACCTTTTCGTTCTTTTCTATTAGCGTCGTTTGAATACCGCGTTGTGCCGCGGCGTATGCCGCCAGCATACCTGACGGTCCACCCCCAACGACGATTACATTATTGTTCATAGGCATCTTCATCCGTATCGTCTCGTACATTAAACTCTTTTGTCGCATACACATCATTTCGTTGCCAAAGTTCTTCCAGCCTGTTAAAATTCGAAAACAAAACATCTTTTTTGCGTAAACCAAGCATAATGATCAATAAATTGATCACCGCAAGAGGGGCTACAAAGGAATCGACAAACGAATTCATATAGCTCTTTGCGGTTAAGGTGTAGTCAGCGATCTGCGCAGGCGGAGCAGATTCGTTATCCGTGATCGCTATCACCTTGCAGCCACTGTTTTTCAAATAAGTCATCCCTTCAATGGTACGCATAGAGTAGCGCGGAAAGCTGATGGCGATCGCAACATCATGCTCGTCAGCGCTCAAAATTTGGTTGAAAATATCGCTGCCGTCAAAACGTATCAGCTTAATATTCTCATTCATGTAATTCATATAATAATGCAAAAATTCCGCAAGCGGACCGCTGGAGCGTGTTCCTAAAATATAAATTTTACGCGCGTGATCAATGCTTTCAACGATCTGCTCTATGTCTTTGGTATCAATATGTTCACGCGTCACACGCAGGTTATTGATATCTGTTTTGAAAGACGCGTTGATCACTTCCTCAGAAGAAAGCCCCTCCATCAAATTAAGGCGCTGTGCCGTTGTCAGCTTGGTTTGTATGACCTCCTGCAAATCCTTTTGCAGCTTCGGATATCCATCGTAACCAAGCGCATAGGCAAAACGCACAACAGTGGATTCGCTCACCCCAACGAGATTACTCAAGGTTGCGGCAGTCATAAAAGCTGCCTTGTCATACTCCTTTAATATATAATCCGCAATCAATTTCTGACCTTTGGACATTTTTACATAGCTATGGTTGATGCGATCCATAACATTACTATTCATATCTGCCTCCATCAAGGATAAGATGGACCCATTGTATCAAAAAAAAATCAAATATGCAATTTTAATTTATCTAACTTGCATTTCGTATCATCCAATTTATCAATTGCCGTTGTATTCCATGTAAGAGGTGTAACCGTCACAAATCCCTGCTCCAGCCAATAGATATCTGTACTGTTTTCTTTGTTATACTCGCTCTCTTTCATTTTCCCTGACGGCCAATAATATATGCGGCCAAACGGATCGATACGCTTTTCATAATCGTCACCATAGTTACATACCCCATGCGGACAAGTCTTGATTCCTGCAACTTTATGACCGATACATGCAGGAAAATTAATATTATAAATATAATTTTTTAGTGCTTGTATGTCCATCTGCCCTATCAACTCCAAGGCACATACAGCGGATTTCTGATACAATTCTTTTTTATTTTCCATCGAGCCCGCCAACTTTTGGGATAAGGCAATCGACGGATATCCCAACACACATCCTTCCATCGCCGCATTTACAGTACCCGAATAGGCAATATCCGTAGCGACATTCGTTCCAAGATTGATCCCCGATAAAACAAGGTCTACCCCCCGCTTCATAACTTCAAAAGTACCCAGCTTCACACAGTCTGTGGGCGTGCCCGATGTCGCATACACCTCACAATTCACATACTCTTCTATTTCAATTTTTCGCATACTAAGAGGCTTATCGATGGTCATCGCCCTGCCACACGCGCTACGTTCCTGATCAGGCGCTACAACCGTGACATCGTGTTGCGTCGCAAACGCGTTGGCAAGCGCAACGATTCCCGGCGCATATACACCGTCATCATTCGTTATCAATATTCTCATGTGCCGTACAATCCTTTCTTAAAAACTTCCTATTGTTTCAAGCGTATCATACCCTCTTTAAAAATTCCAGTAAAAAAGCAGGGAATATATTCCCTGCTTTTTTAACATCGTTTTTTTATACTGGGTGAATCATATTTTCCTTATCCAACATAGTGGAATCCAGCTTATATTGATTCGCACGCCTGAATTCAAAGAACTTGGGAGCAACCTGCGGGAACATCGCATAAGTCACGATATCCTCCTCCTGCTCCATCCAGCCTTTCACTTCTTCTCTGTACTTGTCCATCTCAGGCGGCAGCAGGTCTGCCGGACGTACTGTGATGACTTCGTCATCACCGATACATTTTTTGCGCACTTCCTCATTGACAGGCGCGGGCAGTCTCCCATATTCACCGCGCAGCATCGCCTTTGACTCCTTGGTAACCATCTTATAACGCTCACCTGCGAGCACATTAAGAACAGCCTGCGTCCCAACGATCTGGCTCGACGGCGTAACAAGAGGCGGATAACCGAAGTCCTCCCGAACGCGCGGCACTTCCTCCAATACTTCAAGAAGCTTGTCCTCCGCACCCGACTGTTTGAGTTGGCTGATCAGGTTGGAAAGCATTCCGCCCGGAACCTGATACAGCAATGTATTGATGTCAATGCCAAGAACCTTGGGGTCTAAGAACCCGTCTGCTTTCAGGCGATCAGCAACCTTGGCAAAATATTTCGCGGCTTCCGTTAGCTTTCCAAGGTCAAGCCCCGTATCATATTCTGTCCCCGCGAGCGTCGCCACAAGCGATTCTGTCGCAGGTTGCGACGTACCGTTCCCAAGCGGCGAAAGTGCCGTATCTACGATATCGACGCCCGCTTCGATCGCTTTCAAATATGTCATATCTCCAACACCGCTCGTATTGTGCGTGTGCAAATGAATCGGCACTTTGATATGTTTTTTCAACGCGGAGACCAGATTATATGCCTCATACGGAAGCAACAAATTTGCCATGTCCTTGATACAAATCGATTTTGCACCCATTCCTTCAAGTTCCTGCGCCAATTCAACAAAATAATCAAAGGTATGCACCGGGCTTGTCGTATAGGAAAGCGCGACCTCCGGCCAGCCGCCATAACGGTTCGTGCTCTCAATCGACTGACGAAGATTTCTTGTATCATTTAACGCGTCAAAGATACGAATTACGTCTATTCCGTTCTCACATGCTTTCTTTACGAAGAAATCGACCACATCGTCCGCATAATGTTTGTACCCAAGCAGATTCTGACCGCGCAGTAACATTTGAAGCTTGGTATTGGGCATCGCTTTTCTAAGCTTACGCAACCTTTCCCATGGATCCTCGTTCAAAAAACGCAGACAAGCGTCAAAAGTCGCACCGCCCCAGCATTCGATTGACCAATATCCTATACTATCCATCAGCGGCGCGATCGGAAGCATTTCTTCCGTCGTCATACGTGTAGCAGCCTGTGACTGATGCGCGTCACGCATGATGGTATCCATAATATTTACTTTTGCCATAACTGATATTCCTCCTATACTAAGCAAACAGCGACAATAGTACGCCTGCCGCAACGGCGCTGCCAATGACGCCCGCAACGTTCGGTCCCATTGCGTGCATCAGCAGGAAATTAGACGGGTTTTCCGCCTGTCCGACTTTTTGCGAAACACGCGCCGCCATCGGAACTGCCGAAACACCCGCAGAACCAATCAACGGATTGATCTTTCCTCCCGACAGCTTGCACATAAGCTTACCAAGCAACACGCCGCCAATCGTACCGAAAATAAAGGCAATGACACCCAAACCAATGATTAGTAGAGTATCCAGCTGCAAGAATACCGATCCTATTGTCGTCGCACCTACGGATACACCCAGGAATATTGTTACGATATTCATCAGTTCGTTTTGTGCCGTATTGGATAGTCGATCCACAACACCGGATTCCCTCATCAAATTGCCAAGCATGAGCATCCCTACAAGAGGCGCCGCCGCCGGAACAATCAAGGATACAAAAATTGTTACCGCGATTGGGAAAATAATTTTCTCCCGCTTGGAAACATGCCTCAACTGCTCCATCTTGATCGCTCGTTCCTCTTTGGTCGTAAACAACTTCATGAACGGCGGTTGTATAACAGGCACAAGCGCCATATATGTATATGCCGCAACGGCAATTGGTCCAAGGAACGTCGGCGCAAGCTGTGACGTTACATAAATCGCCGTCGGACCGTCCGCGCCGCCAATAATGCCGATCGAAGCAGCCACATTAGGCGCAAATCCTACCATCAGCGCAAGGATAAACGCAAGAAAAATACCAAGCTGCGCCGCTGCGCCCATAAATAAGCTTTTGGGGTTCGCAATCAACGGACCAAAATCCGTCATTGCGCCGACGCCCAGGAATATGAGCGGCGGATATATCCCCAGCTTAACGCCCAGATACAAATAGTCAAGCAGTCCTGCGGTTCCGGAAAAATTTTCCCAGTCCACATGTCCGCCCGCAAATAAATCCGCATGATACATCCCCGCCATTGGTAAATTGGTCAATAACATACCAAACGCGATGGGAAGCAAAAGCAACGGCTCGAATTTTTTAACAATCGCCAGATAAAGAAGCAAGCATGCTATCCCTATCATGACCCACTGTTGCCAATCACTGGCATTAAAAAATCCGGTCGATTCCACAAATTTCATTAGAGTATCGCCAAAGCTACTCAAAACAAATCAACCTCCTTTTGGTGTATGAGCCGTTATCCTATCACTACAAGAAGGTCTCCCGTCTCTACGCTCGCCCCTTTTGCAACAGAGACCGACTTCACAGTCCCCGCTGCAGGAGACATGATCTCATTTTCCATTTTCATTGCTTCCAGAACCATCAGAATATCCCCTTCCGCAACACTCTGACCCACCGAAACATTCACATCGAGTATTGTTCCCGGCATGGGCGCAGAAACACTCACACCGTCAGCAGGTACCGCTGCAGGTGCCGGCGCTGCGGCAACAGGAGCAGGTGCCGCCTGTTGCGGAGCTGCAGTCGGCGCCGGAGCAGCAGGCGCAGGTGGTACTGCTTGTGCAGCAGGCGCGACCGCCGGAGCGGCTCCACCCAATTCTTCCACTTCCACATTATAAGAATTTCCGTTTACATGAATCAAAAAACTACGCATATTAGTTACCTCCGAAAAAATCAATTTTTACCAATTTGTGAGCTGAGATTGCCTCCCTGCTCTTCCCCACGCGGATGTTCCGCTTACCTTTTTATACGAACGTATCGCAAACGGCGTATTACCCACTCCCGGATGCCCACTCTCCATCGCTGCCGCAACCGCAGCAGTCAGCACAGCCAGCAACTCATCATCCTGCATTACAACCACAGGAACTTCCGGCAACGGTTTTATCTGTTTTGTCGTCTCAACCGTCTCTTTTTTACGTTCTTTTAAAACCGCAGACATTACGACCATGATCACAATAATCAGCGCCAAGCAGGCAAAAACCACCATTAATCCAAGCGCGATCGTTTGTCCTCCCATAGCCAGATCTTGTCCGATAGTCATATTATTCATAACGATTCCCTCCGATCACAGTGGCAATACGCCATGTTTTTTGGGCAGTTTCTCTTCACGCTTTGAAAGCGTCATCTCCAGAGAAGCAATCAACACCTGACGCGTATGCGCCGGCTCGATCACGTCATCCAACACACCTTGCTCCGCAGCCTGCCATGGATTTGCGTATTCATCGAGGTATTTGTCAATCATTTGCTTTTTCGCAGCAATCCCGTCTTCTGCCTTTGCAATCTCTTCCTCATACAGCAAAAGCGCTCCGGCCTCTGCGGGCATCGCGGAAATCTGTGCCGCCGGCCATGCATAGACCATATCAGCCCCCAGCGCCTTGGGGCACATCATCGCAAAACCATCTCCGATTGCTTTTCCAACAATCACGTTAAGCTTAGGCATACCCGCTGTCGCGTATGCGCTTGCCAGCTTCGCAAAATCAGAGATCAATGTTGCCTGCTCTCCTTCAATATCCACTTCCGAGCTTCCACAGTTTGTAAACGTAATTGCCGGAAGGTTATATGCATCCAAAAAGCTCAAAAAACGCGCCGCCTTTTTGGCTGCTTGCTGCGTGAGCACGCCTACCCTTTCGTTTGCGATAAATCCACAAGCGTTTCCATTCAAACGACCGAACATTGTAATGACTTCCGGCGCAAAATCTGCCTGATATTCAAGCACATCTCCACCATCAGCCACACTGCGAATCAACTCTTTGCCATCCGGCACTTCTTCGCCAAATGCAAGCTGACGGTTCAAATCATCCGCATTCATTTCGTATGGTGCCTCATCTAAATTGTTGGACGGCAGATAAGATAACAGCTTGCGTACCGTAGCCATACACTCCATCTCATCTGCGCACATAAACTGTGCAACGCCTGTATTTTTACTATGGTTTTTTGCACCGAATAAAACTTGCGCATCAATCTCCTTGCCCATTGCTGAAGCGTAGATCTGAGGTCCATGCAGTGCAAGTTCCGAAACCCCGTCGATCATCAAAGTAAAATCTGTGAGTGCCGCAATATATGCCGCGGTACCGATACACGGTCCCGCAACGACAGATATCGTCGGAACCACACCGGAAATATCAGTCAATTTCTTCATGATCTCCGCTGTTGCGCTGATTGCCGCCATACCTTCTGAAATACGCGCGCCGCCGGAATCCATCACTCCAATTGCCGGCACTCCATTTTTGACAGCCATATCAAGCGTCTTTAAAATTTTTGCCGCATGCGCCGCCGAAAGCGATCCCTTTAACACAGTGTAGTCCTGTGCGAAAACGAAAACAGGTCGCTGTGCAATTGTTCCATAACCGCAAACAACCCCTTCACCTGTCTGACTCGCCGCTTCAAGACCGGGGGTCGCATAAGTTCGTTTGAGAAACTTATCAATTTCGACAAAGCTTCCTTCATCGAGCAAAAACCCGATACGTTCGCGCGCAGTCTTTTTTCCTGCGTCATGCTGAGCGAGAATCTGCTTTTCACCGCCGCCCAAAAGAGCGTCGGCGTTTCTTTTTCTCAACTCTTCCAACTTGCTCATTATGATACCTCCATACAAATTATTAAACCACGGATATCTGCATGATCTGCATCTATTCCATAAAAAAACATATTACACTTAATAAATAATGAAAAAATATCCTATATTATATGTATTCAACATACCGACCTTGTATCCCTGCAAAAATCTTATCATAACTTCAGGCTTTTTCTCAGATATTCCAACTCATCTCGTTTCAAATGCCGATACTCTCCCTTTTTCAGGTTACCAAGTCCGATATCGCCTATTCCGACTCTTTTTAAATAACATACGTTCTTTTCAACGACCGCAAACATACGGCGAATCTGCCTGTTTTTTCCTTCTCCAATCACACACAAAATTTCGCTTCGCGCAGAGGATGAGGACAGTATCTTAAAAACAGCAGGCGCGGTTTTATAACCGTCATCAAGTACCACACCCTTCGCAAGCCTCTCAATCGTTTCTTCTGTCACCTCGCCATCAACTACAGCAAGATATTTTTTTTTCATATTATGTCTCGGGTGCGTCAGCCTGTTTGCCATTTCCCCATCATTCGTCAAGATCAAAAGTCCTTCTGTTGTAAAATCAAGCCTGCCAACCGGGTACAGACGCTCTTTTATATCCTTGACATATTTCATGACCGTTTGCCGACCACTCTCATCATGACAGGTACAAACGCATCCCGCAGGCTTGTTTAGCATGATATAAACTTTATTGTTCGTGATTTGAACAGGTTTATTCATGTATTTTACCTGATCCTTATCCGGATTAATAATAAACCCCATTTCGCGGATCGTAACACCATTTACTTCAACCCGTCCTGCCGCAATATGTTCTTCCGCTTTACGTCGCGATGCAATTCCCGCTTCGGCGAGAAATTTCTGTAATCTCATTCTCTTCTCCCTGAAAAAACAGCCTAAGTCGTCAGGCTGTTTTCCTCCGTTTCATTTTTGTCCTCTTCCAGCGCTTCAAAGTCGATTTTGGGCAGTTCCTCCAGAGAAGATATCCCAAAGTGACGTAAAAACTCGTCTGTTGTTGCCAATAGAGCCGGTCTGCCCAACGCATCTTTGCGTCCTATCACTTGAATCAGATTTTTTTCTTTAAGCGTTGCAACCGCGTAATTGCTGCGCACACCACGTATTTCGTCAATTTCTGCCCGCGTCAACGGCTGTCTGTACGCGATGATGCTGAGCGTCTCGATAACTGCTGCGGAAAGTGAGGTGCGCTCCTCCGGAGCAAGCAATTCCTTTACGGTCTCTCCATATTTCTGATTGGTACAAAGCTGAATCTTATTCCCCACGCGAACCAGCAAAATACCGTCCTCGCGGCGGGAACATTCTTCAATCATCTCCTGCACCATAATGTCAAGCTCATCCGCGTCTATCTCAAAATGCTTGGCAAAAGCGGATACATCAATCGCGTCACCCGATACAAAAAGTGTAGAAAAGATCGCCCCGCTCATCTCATTTTTTGTCAACTCGCCATTCCTCCGTCTTGATATTCCAGCACAATATCCGAAAATGCATTCTTTTGACGAATTGATATCCTGCTCGTATGCCACAGTTCCAATAAAGCGATAAAAGTAACAGCAATCTCCATCTGTGTCGCTTGCTCTTCGAATAACGAAAAAAACGAGAGCTTCTTCTCCGCTTTTAGACGTCCCAAAATTTTCTTTTTCTGCACCCTGATACTAAAGCTATCCTGCTTGATCTCTACTCTGCGGTAATGTTCTTCCTCTTCCTCATTCTTTTTTCGTTTCTTCAAAAGATCCAAAAACGCGAGATACAAAACATTGGTATCCGCTCCGTCAATCACCAGTTCTTGAGACAGATCCAGCAACTCCTCCGGCAACTTGTAATATATCTGGTTCGCGTCTTTTTCCAAGTTTGTAAGGCGCTGCCCCAACTCCTTATACATTTTATAGGCGCGTAACCGTTCGATCAGCTCCGTCTCAGGATCGACAAAGTCCTCATCCTCCAACTCCTCACGCTTTGCAGGAAGCAGGGAACGCGATTTGATATACAATAAAGTCGCCGCCATATTTAAAAATTCGCTTGCGCGATCCATGTCGATTTCCCCGATCTGCTCCATATATAAGAGATATTGCTCGGTTATCTCTGATACAAAAATATCCTGCAGATCGATCTTTGCCTTTCCAACCAAGTGCAACAGCAAATCAAGCGGTCCCTCAAATTGCGCAAGCTTTACGGTATATTCTTCCATTTCAGCTCTCAAAAGCCTCCAAACAGAAGCGCACTGTAAAATCCCTCCAGTGCAGATGGCGTCATCGGCATAAACACATTGAACAATT
>CAZBSH010000037.1:0-22370 GCA_964494645.1 uncultured Christensenella sp.
GCTGAGGGGAGGATATCCGCGTGGTTAAGGAGTGGTTCAAAAATTTTCTGAGTACGGCTGCAATCACGATTTTTCTTATTACATTGGTGGGAGTATTGACCGGTGACGACAGTGTGAAAATGCTTTCAATCTTGCCTGCTATTGCTGCAAACCTAATCATTCATCTGGGGTTGATTGGGATAAGACGGATAGCCTGTGTATATTATATCATGGAGATACTTTTAGAATTTGGATATGTTTTGGGAACGGTTCTGCTGACCGGATTTCTGAGCGGGTGGTTTATTACGACGTCGATATGGATAACCGTAACAATTACAGTTGTCGTATTCACGGCAGCTTGCCTGATAGACGTTGTTCATATCCATAAAGATATTGAAACGATCAATCAACAACTCGCGCAAAGGGACGGCTGAATCAAAAGACTGAAATATGCCGGGAAAACCCGGCTATACATCAGCTTTGTCTTCCTCGCAGTCTGTTTCCAGCATATGTGCGGCGTGCAGCTTTTCCACATAAAATCTGGAAAGGCGGAATGCCGCTTCTTTTTCTGTATTCATAAACTGGAACTCAAGAAATACAGGAGATTCCTTGATGAATTCCGCGGTAGAAACAAGCCCGGTGCGCGGAACGGTAAATTCATATATCGTTCCGGGGATAAAATCGTTGATAAAGTTTTTGGGCTTACATACACGAAAACCGTCAAAGCTCATTTGGTAGGCAAAGAAAGGTTTGTTGTCCATCTCCAGTGTTTCTTCGATATCTACGCTTAGAGCTTCGCCTGCTGTTTCGGCTGCAGAACTTTTGGCCGCAATGATCGAATATGCCAACGCATACAAATTATAGACTGTCCAGCCACAGCAGACAATAAGTGGCAGCGCGGAAACATTAAGCCCGATTTTATAAGCGGCAACACCCAACGAAAACATAAGCCATATTGCGAGAATAATGTGCGGGATAACGGGGCGCAGATTTGTCTTATAATTTGTTGGCAGGTCTTTAGGGGTGACGTTAAACTTATGACTGGGATGGAAAAATTCTTGCAGAATCGCCGAAGAATGATAAGGAGCCATTAGCGTATCGTAAATATGGGAGCTTGTATATGTTCTCACATTACCGATCAAGATGCGGAAACTCATGCCGAAAAGCAGAAGTGTCGGAACGACGCCTAACAAAAATTGCGGTAGAGTAATGTTTACAACGGGGATCGCAAAAACCATAAATACGGTTGGAATCAGTAAATAAATCAATTTCTGGAAAGAAGTAAACCAATATAAATATAACTCAAAATAAATGGCCTTTTGGCGCAAGGAAAGACCGGGGAGAAGCAATGGATGGATCGCGCGAAAAATTTGTACAGTTCCTTTGGCCCAACGCTGGCGTTGAGACCTTAGATCCTTGAGGTTATATGGCGCGATGCCTAACGCATAGGCTTTGTTGATAAAAATCGTGCGATATCCGGCATTCTGTAATAAAATACCTGTCGCCATATCTTCGGTGATGCTTGAAGTGGGTATTCCGCCGATTTCTTCCAGTGCGCTGCGTCGGATGAGGGCATTGGTACCAATATGGATCATGGCATTGCGTTCGGACAGTTCCGGCTCTATATAGCGCATGAAAAAGTCCTGTTCATTAAAAAACTTTTCATTTAGGATCTGGAACGAGTCCTTGTTATAAAATGCCTGCGGAAACTGAACCATGGCAATATGTTCATCCTGAAAATAAGGAAGCGCTGTTTTGATCAGATTTGGTTTTACAATAAAGTCCGCATCAAGAAGCAACACAAGGTCGCTTTGTGTAACGGACAATGCATGGTTAATATTTCCGGCTTTTGCATGCTCATTATCGGAACGGGTGATATATTCTATTCCCAATGTTTCGGCGGATAATTTGAGCAGATCACGTTTTCCGTCATCGCAAATATACACCTTTTTGTTTTCATAAGGAAGCGAAGCTGCGGCAAGCGCGCTTGATACAACCAGCTTGTAGGGCTCGTTGTAGGTGCAAATGAAAATAGCCACGGAAGGTTGATATCCATCCTTAAGCGTGGGCGTTTCCCGCCGGATTTTTTCGTCACGAAAAAAGAGACTCATCGAAAACAAGGCGACGAAAACACCGAGAGCTTCCGCTATGTACAAAAGAATAGAAAACAAACCGGAAAATACGCTTGCAAAGTTCAGCGTAAAAAACAGACGCCATATGATATAAATCAACATGATGACGATCGTATATACAATATAAAAACGTCTCCAAAAAGCGAAGTGTTTTGCGAGTAAGTATAAAATAACGACACCGGCAATCATTAGAATAAAAGTAATCAGGATTTGTTCCATCGCGATTCTCCCCAAATAGTCTAAGTTGATTTAAAAATCCATAATTAATATTAAACATACCAAGAAATATGAAACAGGATAATATTTAAAATGATACATAAATAAAAGTTTTGACTGTGCGAAATGTAACGGTTTGGTAACGCTGTATAATTTATAATAAAAATCCTGACAGAGAAGGAATAGAATCTTTTTTTGTGTAAACAAGCAAAAAACAGTTTATAATAATTTGCAAATTGAGCAGTGGATGAGGCGGCTTTATGGGGGAAGCGTTTTATGTAAAGGGAAAGCGGAATTCCGTTATCTATCTGGTTTGTCTGTGTCTTATGATAACAGGCGTTTTAAGTTTGCTTTCTGTAAGCCAAAACTATCAGGAACTTACGGGACAGGCAAAGGTGAGAGACGGGATGCTTGATCTTGCGCAAACAAAGTTCTCGGAATGGGGATACGTATACCTGAACGGAGTATGGGAGTTTCTGCCTGAAGGGGCGATTGCTGCGCAAAATGAGACGGAGGAAACATTGATTCATGTTCCCGGTCGATGGATGCGAAGCGCTGTGATGGGGCAGCCGACTTTCAAAGGAGATCATGGGAGCTATCGACTAACACTTACGAATGCCACGGCGGGAGAACGCATGATCGTTTTGGTGCCGGGAATGCTTTCCGATTATTCGATTTATATCAATGGGCAGAAGATTGTGCAGAATGGACAGACCGGTTTTATCGCGCCTTCTTCAACGTTGGATGTTGTCATAGAAATACAAAGCGAGAGGCTGGGGGGGCTTTATTTAACGCCACAGCTCATGCGATATGAATTGTTTGAAAAATATTACCCGCCATATGCCTTTATGATGATCGCGCTTTTTGCAGATCTTGCTTTTGCATCGGTTTTATTTTTTGTGATATCCATTGCGGGAAATACAAAGCGTAATTACAAATTTTTGTTTTTGTTCAGTATGATGACCGTGCTTCGTTATATGGTTAAGGTACTTTCGAATATACCGGATTTCCGCAAAAATCTTGCCGGAAGTGATATGGAGCTGCTTGCTCCGGCTATTTTTTTGTTCACCGTAGGTTGCGCAATTTGTGCGACATTTATGACAGAACAAATGTCCCCCGATCTTGGAAATAAAAAAATAAGAAACATCTTGTTTGGAGTGCTTTTAACATTTGCGGCGGTTGCGTGTTTCAATTGGAATTCGTTTTACTATAGATATTTGGAATTGCCGATTTTTTGCCTGGTGTTGAGCGTTTTTGGATATATTATATGGGTAGCGGTAAAAGCAATCCGAAAAGGCGTTGATTATGCTTTGATGATGGGAATCGGCACGATCGTCATAGCGTTTGGTCTGATTGTTGATACGTTGAACGTAAACGAGTATTTTGTATTTGACGTCTCGTTTGTATTGCCGTGGTGCATTGTGGCATTCTTATTGCTATACGCGATCATCCTGTCAAAGAACGAGCAAAAATTGTATGATACGATGGAACGAAATATCAGGATGCAGCAGGAAGTCATTAATATGGAGGCGGTGGCGATGGCACAGCGGATGCAGCCGCATTTTCTTTATAATGCGCTTACGGCGATTCAGGAAATGTGCTATACGGAACCGAGGAAGGCTGCTGAAATGATTGCAAATTTCGCGGCGTATTTACGTATGAATATTGATTTCTTGAAACAGCCGGAGGAGATTCCGTTCGAACAGGAGCTTCGGTTTATTGAAAACTATATGAATATCCAAAAAGAGCGTTTTGGAGGAGAACTTATATTTGAGTCAAAAATTGAAACGACAGATTTTATGATCCCCCCGCTTACCATCGAGCCGTTGATTGAGAATGCGGCGCAGCATGGCGTTAAGAACCGCGCCGGAGAAAAGTTTATTTTGCTTTATGTAAAAAAAGAAAAAGAAGAGATTATCATCGAGGTGCAAGACAATGGGCGGGGATTTGATGTGAATGAAATCATGAAAAATGAGAATAACACGCTTAGCCATATTGTCAAGAGGTTAAGCTATTGGAAAAATGCAACGCTGGAAATCATAAGCGGGGAAAACGAAGGAACACGCATTTTGATACATATTCCCGCGGAAAGAGAGAAAAAATGATGAAAATTGTGGCAGTCGATAATGAACCCAGAGCTTTGCACATGCTTGAAATATTGCTGGAGCAACTGGACTTTGAAAAAGAAGTGCATGCCTTTCAAAATCCGGAAGAAGCGCTGCGTTATATGCAGGAAAACGAAGTAGACATTGCATTGCTCGATATTGATATGCCGGGACTCAATGGGATTGATTTAGCGGAGGCGCTGTTGGAGATCGAGGATCCGCCGGCGGTGGTTTTTGTGACCGGATATTATGAATATGCCCACCTTGCCTGGGGGGTCGAAGCAATCGATTATATATTGAAACCTTATTCTAAAGAACAGATTATGCAGGCGATCACGCGTTATCAAAAAAAGTTCCGGCCACTGCGCCGCATCGGGAAAGGGGAGCATAAAGTCAGGATACAATGCTTTCCGAATTTTGATGTTTTTGTGGATGAGAAGCCGATTAAATTCCGACATAAAAAATCGAAAGAGTTAATGGCGTTTATGGTTCATAATCAGGGGGCGTGGGTCAGTGTAGACAAGGTGATATTCGCGTTGTTTGAGGCGTGTGATGAGGAGGCTGCAAAAAACTATTACAGAGGGATATTGTTCCGTCTTCGGCAGATGCTTGCGGAGGTGGGGATACCATACATCATTGAAACAGGATATGGAAAGTGCAGGGTAGACAACACAAAGTTTACATGTGATTATTATGAGTATCTGGCCGGGGAAACCAATCTTTTTAGAGGCGAGTATATGAGTGAATATAGCTGGGCGGAGGCGACCACAGCGCGAATGCAAAACAGATGATCAATCAAGCACATCGACCATACGTGAAGAACGTATGGTTTTTTTTTGAAAAATTTATGACAAAACCCATGAAATGCAACGATGTTGAAACGGTGCGATTGATATCATATAGAAAAAGTATTATTTGATCAACCATATCAAAGCAAACAACGGAGGTTTTTATGCAGTTTCAATTATCAACAGAATATGCAATCAGGGTCTTGAAATACTTGAACAAAAAAGAGAATGAATTGGTGACAGCTGAAGAATTGGCGAACACACTGGGTATCACGTACTTATATGTGATGAAGGTAATACGCCAATTAAAAAACGCAGGACTGGTCGACTCAATGCAAGGCTGCCGCGGCGGATATCTGATCAAGCGCAAATTGAAAGAAATTACAGCGTACGAGGTAGTATGCGGCATTGAGGGAGAGATATGCATTTGTCCTTGTTTAAAGCAAGGATATGAAATGACGGTAAAAAGCGCTGAGCAGTACTCAGGCACAGAATTTTTCAGAAATTTGCAGGATCATATTGAAGAGGTTTTGAAAAACACATATCTTTCGGACGTTACATTACCGGTATGAGGTGCGGATGTTTTGCCTTTGTTTACAATCGCAGGCGTTTTTGTAACGATCTTGTAATGGGCAGGATG
Source organism: uncultured Christensenella sp. (assembly GCA_964494645.1). Taxonomy (GTDB): domain Bacteria; phylum Bacillota; class Clostridia; order Christensenellales; family Christensenellaceae; genus Christensenella. Next base: position 5,861 of record CAZBSH010000037.1, read on the forward strand.
CTATTCTGGATATAGAAGAAATGATTGCTGACCGGAACAGTATGCTTATCAAAAGAGGAAGATATGGGAAGAGGGATAAGAGACAGTTTTAGTATGACAGTAGGGCGGGATCAGATGAAGGAAACGTTTCAAAATATATTTCAACAATTTTCTTCGCCATTAAAGTCACACGGCATCAATGTGGCAAACTATTCTGAGCGGTTGTTGTTTCTTATTTTGGACGAGACGGGAGAACCGGGGCTGGAAGAATTAAATAGAGATGAGAGACTCTATGTGGGCGCTTTGTTCCATGATATTGGGAAGTTGAAAACACCGATAACGATACTAAATAAACCAAGCGGATTGACGGTGGAAGAGATGAGTGTAATGAAAGATCATGCGACTTGCGGGAAATTATTGATAGCAGAGCAATTTGATATTGCTGATCAAACATATAAAAATGAACTGATGAAAATTGTTTGTTATCACCATGAACGGTGGGACGGAAAGGGATATCCGTACGGGTTGAAGGGGAATCAGATACCGGCCTCGGCGAGAATATGCAGCATAGCGGATTCTTATGATGCAATGGTGGGGGGAAGGATTTATCAAAAGCAGATTACGCACCAGATGGCGTGCGACGAAATAAGAAAAAATGCGGGAACGCAATTTGATCCGGTGATTGCGGAGGTGTTTGTCCGCAATCACGATTTGTTTATGAATGAAAGGGAATAAAATATGAGAATAGATAGAAGAAATCAACAAAAGCGGCGCAGAAAATTATGGAGAGTAATTTTCTGCGCTGTTTTGATATGTGCAATGGGGCTTTCCGTTGCGGTAAGCGGCTTTGCGGAAACCTTGGATCAAATACCGGACGGGATGACCCAAGAGACACCGCCGGAGGAAACCACGGGAGCTGATACGCCTCCAATACCAGAGACAACACCAACCTTAGAGGCAACACCAACACCAGAGGCAACACCAACCTCAGAGGCAATGCCTTCTCCGGAGTCGCCTTTGGCACCGGAACAAGGAACACAGCAGCCGAGTTCTATGCCGTCACCATCTGTGGGAGAGGAAGAAGGGACCTCGCAAGATGTGAAAGAAAATCCCTTGGAAGGATCTTTCGCGCCTGCGGAGGAGGAACAGACAGAAGTGCCTCCGGTTGAAGACAAGCCTGCGGAGAGCGTTACCCAAGCGCCTCCTGCGTGGGTGGAATCGGGACAAAAATATTTGAAGAACAATTTGTTGTTGGCAGAAAACATACGCGTCTTGCGAGGTATACTTGACCAAAAAATCGAGGAGGCAAAAGCGGGGAATCAAGAAGCGGCAGTAAATTATGATGGCGAAGATAATATGTATGATATCATCGCGCTATATGCTGTAATCAAAGGACAACAAAACGTATTTCCCTTCCAAGTGGATATTCGCAGCGAGGAGGATGTGCAAACCTTACGGGGTATCTTTGAGAAGATGACAGAGGTAAAAGCAACGAAGGAAGGTGTTCAAGTTTCTTATAAAGGGTATATGCAGGTTGCGGCGGAATATGGTCTGAGTACACAGCAGATGACTGTGTTGACGGACCTTATGACATCCGGGGCAAAACAACAGCTGCGTCAGATTGAAGAAACAAGCATCCTTACGAGATTGACGGATGAGGAATTTGAGATAATCTATGAAAAACTGCCGGAGAGGGTCTATGGGGAACAAAGAGCCGTACTTCTGGCTGCGCTCTCAATTGAAGGAAAAGTATCTTATTTTTGGGGTGGCAAATCATACTATACCGGTTGGGATGAACGTTGGGGACAATTGCGGACAGTGAGCTCGGAAGGCAGTGAGACAACGGGGACAGTTCGTCCGTTTGGTCTTGACTGCAGCGGCTTTGTAAGCTGGGCATTTATCAATGCCGGAGGGGACAAGGAGGTTCTTGAAAAAATAGGGAACGGAACAGCAAGTCAATGGGAAAATTCTTTCGACATCCAGATGGATGAAGCGCAGCCGGGGGATCTCTTGTTTTACAGAAGCCCCGGCGGACAGGGGATCAACCATGTTGGTATTGTTGTAGGCAGAAATGAGGATGGGAAGCTTGAAGTAGTACATTGTTCGAGCTCGCAAAACAGTGTTGTGGTAACGGATGATACGGGATTTCAGTATGCGCGCCGCCCCTATGTCTATGCGAAGGACGATGCCTCGGCAACGGTAGCGGCACAGGCTTCGCTGGAAACACCAATGTCTATCACAGGGGCAAATGACACGGTTATGAATCAGAATATGGTTGATTGGGCGCCACTTGCGGGTAACTCGGATTGGATTAACTATTTAAACAACGAGTGGAATAATGTGAAAGGCAACTTTCGATGGGACAACGCGTTAAGGGTACCCGAAGATTGGAAATGGGACGGGCGGGATGCAGACCCGGTCGCCGGCGGTACACCGGACGAAAATCCTGCTGCGATTCCGGTAAAAAACGGAACAATCTGGGAAGTTTATTCCGGACAGCAGCTGCGGTATGCGTTTCTTAATATGATAGACGGAGACACTGTTGCATTGCAAAGGGATATTGATCTGCGAGGATATGAGTATAACTGGGAACCGATCGTTTTAGATGCGGGCGGAAATTCTAATATTACGATCGATGGTCGTGATTTTACGATCTACAACCTTGGGTGTAATAACGGCTCTATGCTGCAAGGGAATTCGGGCGGTGAAGCGACGATAACGGGAAACAGCCGGATACTGCATATTAATTTTATTTCGGCAAAGATAATGTCTAAGCCTGCGGTGGGGACATTACGGCATCTGGGTATTGTGGAAAGGATCGGGACGGGAAAGATCGAAAACACGACCGTGAAAAACTCATTGTTCTTTTCCGGATATTACGATCCGAACCAGCCTGCGATCGGGGCGGATGGATACTTATCTCCGTTTGGTTTTACGGAAACGGTATCATCGCAAAATTATTATACGATGAACAACTTGCTCTATGCCCGCCAATATCATGTTGGAGGATCGTTTGCCCGGCTTTACGGCACTGCGTTGACGATCGAAAATTGTTTTTCGGTGGATAGCATAGTGGTATCGGGTTATGAACATTCAGGAGGATTTCTTTCGTGTATTGATGGAGGCGTTACAGTACGCAATTGTTTTACCAATAATACTGTTTTTGGCAGCAACACAACGGGTGTATTTGTTGGGGGAGTCTATGCATACCAGTCCAGCCTCTTTGAAAACTGTTATGCTTCCGGAACGATAGAAGGGATGCGGGATCTGGGTGGATTTGCCGGCTATGCGGGAACGTATGGTTCGACGGGCAGTATTCGGTTCAAGAATTGTTATTCTACATCTATCGTTGGTATGCGTAACGGCGGTTCGAATTTAGGAGGCTTTATCGGCAGCTATCAGGCGACCGTGCCCGGTGTGTTCGAAAATTGCTACGCCGCAGGCGAGGTGGGCAATATCGATACGAATGTAGCGCCGGATCGTATAGATTATACGACGGTGGGAGGATTTATAGGTGCGTATACCGATCTTACACAGTTGACCTTTACAAACTGTTATTATGATAAACAAACAACGGCAATGCGTGAGTGGGCGTCCGGCGTGAACTTTGACGGAAATGTTGTTATCTATGTGGATGGAACGGACGAATACGGCGTGAAGCATGATGAATACCTGAATATTTTGACGGGAGAGTTGTATGAGAACGATGGAATGAATACCTACATCAGCACGACGGATGGAAGCACCTACACGCCGGGGACACTGGTGAGTCCTACAGGTCTAATCAACGGACTGAAGGGCGTATTGACGTCTGACAGCGAGAAAGCGGGTGCGGGTCTTACATCTGTTCCGGGAACAGCGGGTTTCAGAGGATTTTCAAATGCTGCCGATTGGGTATATGACGGTTCTGCGGATGGGGCATACCCTATCCTTGTATCCATGGCAGACGAATTGAAATGGGGAGAATACTTTGACATGGTACGCGCCTACACACACGCATCTGTTTCAACAGTTCATTTACAGACGTGGGATAAATGCCTGGTAGGCGATACGTTACCGCTTTTGACGTACGACACGGTACGCGATTTGACAGAACGTTTTACAATGTCGACCTATGTTGAGGATGAAAATGATTATAAAATCGCTTGGCAAAAAGATGGAGTGGCAGTATCGCTTGATGGGACAAATTATCCTGTGGTAGGATACTTAAGCCCGACGTATCTTGAACAATATAAAAGGAACTATTGGATGGCAGATAAGTTTGCGCCGGGAATCGAATGGTTTACAGTCAGCTTTACAGAAGGGAGCGTGACGGGAACACGGAGGCTGCGTATTATTCCGACTTTGAATTTTCGGCCGGGTTACGACAGGGTACTCTCTGACGGAAATGTATATGATCATGCAAAAGATGTACGGCTCGCATATTCGACAGGACAGCGCATGGCGCACGATCCTGCGGACATCACGCTGGGGATATACCCGGATGAGCCGTTATCGGCGGAACAATTGCAATACCAGGGAATTACGCCCACAACAACATTTGCGCAAGAAGACAACAAATTTAACAATGTTGATACGTCCTATATCACAGGGAATCCCCGGGGGACAATGGGGCAAAAGGGCGATACGCATTATAACAATAACTATATGCGTGTGATGCTTTACGAGGCAACGATTTCTGCAGACGGTCATATACAATTTGGAGAAGAAACCAATATTCCGCTGACCAATAATAATACAAGCGACTGGGACAAGAAACTGAATGGAGATACGGCATTTACAGATGCTGATCTGGGAATATATCTTTTGGATTATTATTGGGTGATGCCGGATGGACGTTATGTACATGATGCTAAAATGCTTTATGTAGACGAGCCGAAAACGGTTAGCGTGAATGTTGTTAACAGCGATTCATGGAAACCGAACCCGATCGCGCTGATGCTGGATGTGAGCAAAGGCGCGCCTGATTTCTCAGCAGGACCGCGCAGCGGAGTGGATGTGGCGAACATTATGAACGGGACACAAGTGGTCGCTGCGTGGAAAAAGGCAGAAGCGGAAGCAAAGCTGAATAGTATTACGTTTGAGATCAAAACGTTGTTTGGAGAAAGCAGTGTGACGATGGATGCCCCGGAAGAAGGGAAAAGCATGACTGTCACGCTTCCCTATACTTCGTTGGAGTCGTGGAATGATCAGGGAGAATACTATACGCAGGTCAAATATGTAGATAAAACTTATACGCTCAGATATGATGCGGCGGGAGATTACTATTATTTGACGCTTGATAATATCTATAGCGAGGGCAGATTGTATGCCGCGGATGTGGATGGAGACATCGTGATTACACTAGCAGTGACATCCGGTTATATACCGCCTGAACCTACAGGTGAACCGACGTCCGAGCCTACAGGTCAACCGACGCCCGAGCCTACAGGCGGACCGACGCCAAGACCGACGGATGAGGTGAAGCAGGATCATCCAAAGACGCAGGACGGTACGAATGTGCTGTTCCCAATTTTCTTAGCAAGCGTGGCGGGGGCAGTCCTATTGTTTGCGCTCAGGTGGAAGAAAAAGAAGGAATACCGATCATAATATAGAACGTCCTTGTCAAAAGAGGCGAAGGAATGCCTATGGTAAGTTGGACATCATATCCAACTTGCCGGGGCATTTTTTGTTGCAATTGGCCATTGTAAAAGATATAGTAGGGAAAAGGACTCGTTGTAGCAGGAGGGGAATTGCGATGCGTTTAAAAAGAGTATATGCTGTGATATCCGGTATCCTTGTGGTGTGCTTGATGCTTGCGGGATGTGGTTCAATGCGCGGGTTGTTTGACATGATGAGCGCCGTCAAAGGATCGCTCAACGATTATGAAGATAAAATGCTCGGTTATACGATGCAGATACCTTATGAATGGGAAATCGCGGAGCCGTATTATTTTGATAATGGCGGGATCGCAAGGTTTGATGCGGATCCTGAAATATATGGACGGGATGACCTGCAAATGGCAGTGCTTTATATCCCGGAAGCATCATATACCCAGAGCATTGAAAACTTGCGGGATTTTATGGATGGGAATGTATTGCCGCAAGACAATGATTTGGACGTTCGCATCGTGGAAGAAGGGGCGGTAACAAAACAAGTGGGAGACGCTTATTCGGTAGTCTACCAGTTGATCTATCCTAAAGGCGGCGGGGCGTTGTTCAAAATGTATATCGTTCCCAGTAAAGAGGGGTTGTATGTTCTGCATTTTAATAGTGGAAGCAATATAAATGAGCGCTTTATAAAGGAGGCGGAGCATGCTGTAGATACTTTCTCAATCGTTACGGGAAAAATGACGCCCAGTGATTATAAGATATCTGAAGAGCCGTATCAAAATGACACGCTTGGTTTTCGCATAGAATATATTGCGGGATGGAAGATCAATGAAGTTGAGGAAAGCGGCAAAGGCGGAAAGATCGAGCTGTTGCCTCCGGTTTTGCAGAACACGGAGAGCAAGCTGACCATTATATATACGCTGGAATACGGATTATCCGGCGCAACCGATGCTTTTAAAGCGGCAGTCAAAGAAAACCATGTAAAAGTAAAAAAAGAGAATTATGTGAATGCGCCTAATATGCAGCTTGCATATGGCGCATTGCTGGAGAGCAAGGGGACGGACGGTAAGATCCTGACAACGCAGCTCTACATCATTCCGGATGAAGGAAACGCTTGTTATTTTGCGTATTATTCATGGAATGATGAGACGTATGATAAATTCGTTGAGGAATGCGAGATCAATCTACGGGGGTTTGAGATAACAGGGAGCACGATGGAAGGATATGTTTCGACAGGGTATCATTCTGTTATCTCCTATGGTTTGGATTGTGATTTTACAATGTTTACCACAGAAAAGACTCTGCCGGATGTCATTGTGGAAAAATATGGCGAAGCACGCGAAATCAAAACGGAAAAACTTGGCGGTATAGAAGTGACGAAGTATATGTATGATGCGTTCGTTGTAGATTTCATTGAGCGTGACGGAAAACTTGAAATGGCAGGGTTGCTGAATACTTCGCCTGAATCGCCCATTGCTGTCGGAGGATTTCAAGTAGGGGGAGATTTTGAGAACGCTGATGATTCCCTCAGGGCAAACGGATATAAAGCGCGGGAAGCGTTTTCTACGGATACGGAAAAATATTATTCAGGCAAATCGCTCTCGGGAGACACTTGTCTTGTAATAGTATATTTGAAAAACAATATTGTAAGCAAAGCGCAAGGATGGTATGGGAAAGCGGCGGACGAAGCGATAGGGCTTGCCAAAACGGCAACTGATTGAAGGAGGAAATATGTCATATATTGATGAGATGCTCGCGTTTAACAAAGAATTTGTTGAAAAAAAGGAATATGAAAAATATGCGACAACCAAATATCCGGATAAGAAGGTGGCAGTGCTTTCGTGTATGGATACAAGGCTCACAGAGTTGCTGCCTGCCGCGCTTAATTTTAAAAATGGAGATATAAAAATCATCAAAAATGCCGGCGGCGTGGTGTCACATCCGTTTGGGAGCGTGATGCGAAGCCTGTTGGTGGCGGTGTACGAGCTCGGCGTCAGTGAAATTTTTGTGATCGGACATTATGATTGCGGTATGCAGGGGTTACATCCGCGCGATATGACGGCTAAAATGCTCGAGCGCGGAATCAAAAAAGAAGAAATTGAATTTATCCGCTATTGCGGGATAGATGTAGATAAATGGTTGAGGGGATTTGATGATCCGGCAGAGTCCGTCAGGGAGACCGTCAAGCTTATAGCGATGCATCCCCTTGTACCAAAGGATGTTTCTGTAGCGGGATTTTTAATGGATCCGGAGACAGGGTGTATTGATAGTATAACCTGATTGAGCAAAAAAGGACTGCTTAAAAAGCAGTCCTTTTTTGCTGATAGATGGTTTGATACATTGATGTTTTGGTTATTACTAATGCAAGTTAAACCATCTTGTATGGAAAAAGAAACGGGAAAGGATACTATATTATGAAAAAAATTTATGCTGTAAAAATGACGAATACAGGAGGTCGCGCGGGAGAGGTTTTCTCGGAAGACCATTCTTTGGATTTGAAAATCGCTGCTCCGGGGAGTGGTAAAGAGGGAGCGACAAATCCGGAGCAACTGTTTGCGGCAGGGTATAGCGCTTGTTTTAACAGTGCGCTGGAGCTCGTGATGCAACGCGAGGGAATCAAAGCAAAAAGCACGGTTGCGATTGTTGTTTCGCTTTACGAGAGAGAGCCGTTCGATTTTGTAATCGGCGCGGATATTGAGGGGCATGTGGAAGGTCAGTCAGCTGAGAAAACGCAGCAATTGCTTGAAAAGGCACACGAGGTATGCCCGTATTCCAAGGCGACGCGCGGCAATATCGAAGTAACGCTGAAAGCTGTGTAAAACCAGCCGGAACACAAGATGAAAAAGAACCGTTGTTCATGACGGTTTTTTTTATTGGATCAGAATGATTTTTTTTGGCGCATGCAAGCCAAATTATATCGCCGGAATGTGAAAGATAAGTGGCGCGGGAAGCGGCGGCCGCGCGAAACGATTGATATCATTTATTTGATGATGTATACTAAATAAAGCAAGTATCTATTTGAGGCGGTAACAACGACACTATGTCTTTTTTTAACGGGATACAAATGAATACAATCCTTATATGGGCGTTAGTAGCAGTTGTTTTTGTGCTGGCTGCTTTGCTTATTTTGTCTGTACGAAAAAACAAAAAACTGAGCGCGATGGATGCTTACACGGCATCACAGGAGTTGGAATACCAGAAGCTTCTTACAAAGGCGATGTCGGGCATTTATGAAAACATATATGAGCTTGATATCACAAATGGAGTTGCCTGCGGGGAGGGTACAAGACAATATTTTGAAAGTTTGGGCATTCCCGGCGATACACCATACGATGATGCACTCGAGGTTATTGCGCAAAAGCAGATCAAAGAAGAATTTATAAAAGATTATCTGAATATATTTAAACGCAGCCATGTGCTGCGCGCATTTCGCGACGGGGTGAACCACTTATGTTACGATTTGATGATTTCGAAGGATCGTGAAAATTATCATTGGATGCGCATCATCGGACAAGTATTTTATTGGCAGTCAGATCAATCTATCCGTATGATCACCTACCGTCAAAATATTGATTCTGAAAAGCGAAGGGAGATCTCTCTGCTGGAAAAATCGCAGAGGGATTCGCTTACGGAGCTTTATAATAAGCGTAAAACGGAAGAACTTATCACAAGAACGTTCAAGAGCGATATGGAGCAAGAGATCAAACATGCTTTCCTGATTTTTGATATTGATAATTTTAAAGGAATCAATGATAATTTGGGGCATGATTTTGGAGATTTCGTTATTTCGGAGTTTGCAAGTGAGCTGAAGCGGCAATTCCGTGACACGGATATCGTAGGTCGGATCGGCGGCGACGAGTTTGTGGTGCTTATGAAAAATTATGGTGATCGCGAACGCTTGTGTGAAAAATTAAAAAATGTCTGTCCAAAGCTGGTGCGTGATTATGTAGGTGAGAAGCGTTCGTATGGCGTATCGGCGAGTATAGGCGTTTCGTTGTTTCCGCAGCATGGCACGACGTATACGGATCTGTATGCAAGGGCGGATGAGGCGCTTTATTTTTCAAAGGGACATGGTAAAAAAACATTCCAGATATATGATGAGGCCAGTGTAGGACTTGATGTATCCCGTGTGAACAGCAAAGATCTGGATGAGTTGATCGGTACAATGACGGATGGAATATCTAAGATCGCATTTGTGAATAAAAAGTTCCGCGTGCTTTATTTTGATAAAAAACGTACGGAACTGACAGATACGCCGGCAGAAATGATGATGTCGCCGGAGTTTGACCCGCTGACACAATTTCATCCTGACGATGTTGATGCTGCGTTGGCTGTTTTTAGGCAGGCGATTGAAACACGCGCGCCGTTTACTGTGTATTTCAGGTTAAGGTATTCGGATGGGAATTATTTCCCGGTCAGGTTGAAAGGGATGTTTGTACAAGAACAATACGAAGGGAAATATCCGGTTTTTTATGCCGTTTATACAAATCTGAGCGAGATCGTTACCAAAGTCAGGACGGGAATGATTTATTGACTTTTCCATTGACTGATTCCGTGCTATAATATACCCCGTATGTATGCGGCGTGATCCGCAAAAAAGTCAGTAGGGGTATGCTATGTCCAGTACGACAAAAAGCCTTATAAAAAGCACATTGATATTAGGCGCCGCCGGCGTGATCGTCAAGATCGTGGGCGCGCTTTACCGGATCGTTCTTGCGGAATTCATTTCTTTAGAAGGAATGAGTTATTATCAGCAGGCGTTCCCGGTCTATTCCGCGTTGCTGATTATTTCTACGGTGGGGCTTCCCATTGCGATTTCAAAACTCGTTTCCGAACGTGTGACAACAGGAGATTATAAGGGGGCGTATGCTGTTTTCAAAACATCGCGTATGTTCCTTGTTTTGGTGGGCATTGGAACAGCGGTAGCGATGTTCTGCCTTGCGGGACCGATCACGCAGCTGCAAGCGCTTCCCGGAGGGCAGTATTCACTGATGGCGCTTGCGCCCGCTCTGTTTTTTGTATCTGTAATGTGCGCATATCGCGGCTATTTCCAGGGGCTGCAAAACATGAAGCCAACCGCGCTTTCGCAGATCATCGAGCAGTTCGTTAAAGTAGCGGCAGGGCTGGCGCTTGCGTATGTGCTGCTTAAGTGGACAGGACGTATGGAGTTTGGCGCGATGGGCGCGCTTCTTGGCATCACGATTTCAGAGGCCGTTGCGCTTTTTTATACGATGGGCGCTTATGGTAGGCAAAAGAGACAAATGACGCAGGACATGATGCTAGCGTATAAGAGCAAGCTTTCATGGGTAGAGGTCAAACCGCTTCTTGGAAAAGTGCTGATACTGGCTCTGCCTGTGACGGTTGCAGGTCTTGTTATGCCGATTGTTGCGTTTGTAGATTCTGTTATTATTCCTCGCAGCTTACTTGCTCTGGGATATGAGAGCGCGGCGATACGCAGCATGTACGGGACGCTCTCGGGAGGGGTTCTGACGATCATCAATTTAGCGGCAATCGTATCGCAGGCGCTGCAAATGAGTGTGGTACCGGCGATTTCGGAAGCACTTAAGCTGGGGGATAACGAACGCGTGAAGGCAAATGTTTTGCATGGCATCAAATTTGCGTTTTTGGAAGGGATTCCCGTGACAGTCGCATTTTTTGTGTTTGCCGCGCCGATTTTTTCGTTTCTGTATCCGAGCTCTACGCCTATGCAGCATCAACTCGCGACAGGGCTTTTGATGACGATGTGTTCGGTTGCTGTGTTTTTGCCGTTTATGCAGACCATGACAGGCGTCTTGCAAGGGATCGGAAAACAAAATCTGCCGCCTATCGCACTTGCGGTCGGGGCAGGTGTCAAGGTTGGGCTGAGCCTGTTTTTGATGAGTATCCCGCAGATCAATATTTATGGCGCAGTCATCGGCACAGTGATGTGCTACATCATTGCGGCGGTCCTGAATTATCTGTTTGTGCGCAAATATACGGGTGTGCGAATCAAATGGGGAGAGCATCTGTTAAAGCCTGTCGCGGCAACGGCAGTGATGGCGGCGATCGCTTATCTGGTGTATTCGCTGATTGCGCCGTATTCCAACGCGATTGGTGTGATTGCGTGTGTTGTGGTGGGGCTGATCGTATATTTCTTTATGTTGGTGCTGGTGAAAGCGGTAAACGAACGCGAGCTGCTGCAAATACGCGGCGGGAAAAAGATTGTACGGGTATTGAAAAAAATACATGTGTGGAAATAGAACAGATCGTTAAAAACGCGTACGAGAGAGTACGCGTTTTTTTTATATCATTTTTTTAAAAAACCTATTGACAAAATAAATGATATCATTTAACATCTAGTTAAAGTCATCAGATAACTTATTAAAGAAAGCTTACATTAGATATAAGAGGTTGGATGATAATGGATGATACCCGGATAAAAACACAAATACGTATTTCCGCCATCAGCGCAGCCGCAAAGTTGTGCGGACGGTTTTATGTACCGGCGGCGGTGTCTAATCGCCATATCCATTTGAGTGAAAAAGATATGATATCGCTCTTTGGTAAAGGTTATGTTCTTCGGTTAAGCAAGCCGCTTGTACAGCATGGGCAATATGCTTGTTGTGAGACTCTTACTTTTACCGGAAAAAGGGGAACGATCGAAAAGATACGCGTATTGGGACCCTTACGACAACAAACACAGGTAGAACTATCACTCACGGATTGTTTTAAAGCCGGAGTGGAGCCGGTAGTCAGGATGTCAGGAGAGCTTACGGGCACGCCCGGCGGAAAGTTGATTGGCCCGATGGGAGAGGTAGAACTTGCGGACGGCGTGATCGTCGCGGCGAGGCATATCCATGCCTCTACTGCGCAGGCTCATGTGCTGGGACTTTGTGACCGTGACATGGTGAGTCTCGTTGGGCGCGGACAACGCGGTATGCGTATGGACAATGTAGCAGTACGCGTACACGATGATTTTGCGTTGGAGCTTCACATTGATACGGACGAGGCGAATGCGGGGATGATCGCGAACGGCGATTTGCTCGAGATTGTCAGATAGGCGGGAAGAATGGATATCAACAGTATCGATATTGCTGCAATCGTAGAAAAAGTAACGAAAAGTATCCGGGGGGATTATAAGCTTTTATCCGGGATACAAAACGAAGAGGGCGCTGCGGTCGCCATTATTACAGGTTATGTACCCGCTCCTGAGAAGTGCAGAGAACTCCTGATAAAAACATATGGAAATGGAATTGATTGTATACTCCTCCATGAAGTGGATTTTTCAGGGGCGGGCATATCCCCAATCAGAATAGACGAAGGAGAAGAAGAACTTTTCCGGAGATTGGAAAAAGCCGAAAAGGTCGCGTTGGTAGCGCCGGGAATCAAGCTCATGAACCGGATTGCGAAGGGTGACGACAACGAACCATTCGTACGTGCGTTATTGCGCGCGTTGTTATGGGGCGTTCGTATGAATGTGGTGTTGGATTTTGTACCGCCGCGCTTTGCAAGAAATACATTCTTTGAAAAAATCGTAGACACGATAGACGCGCTGCGGGCAATGGATATCGGAATACTCGAATACAGCTGTAAAGAAATGAAAACGGATAAGACGTTTTCCCTGTTGACAGAGCGCGATGTGCTGGATGCGCATATGGCAGGGGAGGAATGTGTTCGGTGCGCAAAAAATGCGATTATTACACCGCTGGGGCGCGAAGCGCTCAAGGAAACAGGGCTTGCGCTGATAGAAACGGCATGGGAGTAAGGCAATGCTGATAGGAAGAGTGCGCGGAACGGTGGTCAGCAGTACAAAAAGTGAATACTTAAGCGGTCTTAAGCTGTTGATCGTAGGCGGGATCGACCCTGAGACACTTACGGAGACAGGAGAGCTGGAAGTGATCGTGGATGCGGTGGGTGCCGGTGAAGGCGAGTTAGTGATGTGTTGCAGGGGCAGCAGTTCGCGCAAAGTCGATGGTTTAGAGCAATATCCGATTGATTATGCGATCGTTGCGGTAATCGACTCAATGGAAGAAAACGGAACAGTTGTTTTTAAGAAATTTGGCGCGGAGGAGGTATCGGGATGCAACTTGGGATCGTGAAAGGGCAGATCGTCAGTACCAAAAAAGCACAGCGGCTGGATGGTATCAAAATATTGATCGTGCAACCTCTTGATATGCTGACTTTTGAAGAAAGCGGACGTGCTGTCGCCAGTCTCGATACGGTAGGTGCAGGAGAGGGAGAAGTCGTGATGCTGGTCGGCGGGAGCAGCGCGCGTATGACAGAGACGATGTCTGACAAGCCTACAGATTCGACTATTGTGGCGATCATAGACAGTGTGGATATTGGCGGGGGGCGTGTTTTTGACAAGGCGTCCGGCAGTATGAAGAAATAAACAAGCGGCGGGGGAGCGAAAAGATGCAGATGACAGAAGCGCAGTTAAAAGAAATGATTGCAAGTACGGTATGCGGACTGCTGCGGCAATCAACAGCAGACGGTATGCGGTGGTTGTGTGGTGATATGGACGAAGCGGTGGAGAACGCCAAACAGGCGCAAAGACAGCTTGCCAAAATGACGCTCAAGGAGCGCGGACGCATCATAGAAGCGATTCGGCTCGCAGGTGTGAAGAATGCCCAATATCTGGGAACGATGGCGCACGAGGAGACAGGGTATGGGCATGCGGATCAGAAGACATTTAAAAACATACTGGTTTCTGAAGGTACGCCGGGCATAGAAGATATTGAAACGCGCGCGTTTTCAGGCGACGATGGACTTACGCTTATTGAGCAAGCGCCGTTTGGCGTGATTGGGTCGATCATTCCGTCCACCAATCCCACAAGCACGGTGATCAACAATGCAATCAGTATGATTTCCGCAGGAAACGCGGTGGTATTCAATCCGCATCCGGCAGCAAAAAAGTGCTCGCAAGAGGCAATGCGTATTGTGAACGAGGCGATTGTTTCTGCGGGAGGACCCTCCACACTGGTTACGACGGTCGAGGAACCAACGATGGAAAGCGGTCAAAAGATGATGGAGCACAGGGATGTGCCGCTGTTGTCAGTGACGGGCGGAGAAGCAGTTGTTGCTGTTGCGATGAAAACAGGGAAAAAAGTGATTGCGGCAGGACCGGGGAACCCGCCTGCAATTGTGGACGATACAGCGGATATCAAAAAAGCCGCGAAGGATATCATTGATGGCGCAAGCTTTGATAACAATGTCATGTGCCTTTCAGAAAAAGAGGTGTTTGCGTTCGAGGGGATCGCAGAGCGCCTGATGGAAGAAATGTGTGAGAACGGCGCGGTCAGGATTTATGGTACGGATATCGAAAAGGTGCTCAAAACAACGCTTATTGAAAAGAATGGCAATTATGTGATTCATCGTAATTATGTCGGAAGGGATGCTTCGGTCATCTTGCGTGACGCGGGTGTGGTTTTTTCCGGTGAACCGCGCATTATTATCGCGGAGGTGGAGCGTACGCATCCGTTTATCATGACAGAAATGTTGATGCCTGTTTTGGGGATTGCCAAGGTGCGAGATATTGATGACGCGGTGGCAAGCGCATTGCTGGCGGAGAAGAATTGTAAGCACTCGGCGGTCATTCATTCGATGAACGTGCGTCACTTATCAATCGCTGCCGCAGCGCTCAATACAACCATTTTTGTAAAAAACGGTCCATCGTACGCGGGCAACGGCTTCGGAGGAGAAGGGTTTGCGACGATGACGATCGCTACGCCGACGGGAGAAGGACAGACAAGCGCGCGGACATTCACGCGTACAAGGAGATGTGTATTGCAGGGCGATTTTAGGATCATTTGACGAGGTATGGATATGAGCTTGATTGACAGTGTAAGGGAAGCGGGGATTATTGGCGCAGGCGGCGCAGGGTTCCCGACACATGTAAAAATCGGATGCCGGGCGGAATACGTGATTGGCAATGGCGCGGAGTGTGAGCCGTTGCTGCGCGTAGATCAACAACTGATGGCTAGGTATGCACAGGATGTGGTCGCGGGTATTTTGGCGGTGAAACAACAGGTTGGCGCAAAAAAAGCGGTCATTTGTTTAAAGGAACATTATCATGACGCAGTACAGACTCTACAAGAGGCTGCGCGCGGTGTTAACGATGTGGAAGTAAAACTTTTCAAAAGTTATTACCCCGCAGGGGATGAACAGCAAATGGTGTTTGAAGTAACGGGCAAGGTCATCCCTACAGGTGGTTTGCCGCTCGATGTGGGCGCGGTAGTATGTAATGTGAGTACACTGGTAAATATTTCGAACGCGCTTAAGGGACAGCCGGTGATAGAAAAGCTTGTAACGGTTGGCGCGCAAGTGGAGCATCCGATTACGTTGCGGGTGCCTGTCGGTACGCCGATATCGCTGTTGCTTGAGCGGGCGGGCGCACCAAAGGATATGAGCGGTTACACGGTGGTGATTGGTGGACCGTGCATGGGGAAATTGACAAAGGACCTAAATACGCCGGTAACAAAGACAACGGGCGGATTGCTCGTGATTGAGGATAACCATCCGTTGATTGCAAAAAAACAGGATAACATGGAACGTGATATACGTCTTGCGAAGGCGGTATGTTGCAATTGCAGTATGTGTACGCAAATGTGCCCGCGTAATGCGCTGGGGCTCAATGTGCAGCCGCACAAGGCAATGCGCGCGGTAGCACAAGGATCGGGAGCGCTTTTGGGAGCTGCAAATTCAGTTTTCTCGTGCTGTGATTGTGGCATTTGCACTTATTTCGCATGTAATTTCGGGTTGTCTCCATCTAAAATCATGCAGCGTTTGAAGTCGGGCATGATGCAGGAAGGGATAAAGCCACAGAAGGAAGTGCCTTTTGCGCCTGACGAGGGAATTGACGGAAAGCGTATTCCCGTTTCGCGCATGGTCGCACGGTTGGGGCTCATAAAATACGATGTGCCTGCTCCATTGGAAGATGCGTTGATGCATGTGGACAAGGT
>CAZBSH010000038.1:0-21831 GCA_964494645.1 uncultured Christensenella sp.
AACACCCCTATCGTTTTTAGTATATCATACTGTCTAACAATTGGGGTGCAATTCAAAAGCGCAAGGTGTTTTTTTAATACTAAAATTGATAAATCCAAGTGAGCCGACTGAAATTGACTCAACTTGATGCGTATGGTATTATTTATAACTAAGGCGAGAGAAAAACGTAGAAAACAAGACTATTTTAATGAAATTTGGCATATATATGCCAAAAATTAAATTTTTATGCGTATAATCTAAATATAAGTAAAATTTGCCAAAATTTGGCTTATTTAAGTCAAAAACGTATTAAGTGTTGGGGGACGGAGGAAGTGTCTATGAGGATCATTGCGGTTGACGACGAACGGTTGGCGCTTCAGGAGATCATTACACAATTAAAAGAAATCGATCCGAAGATCGTGACAGAGGGGTTTTTGAACCCGCAAAAGGCGCTTCAGGCGATTGAAACGGGACAACCTGTAGATGTTGCCTTTTTGGATGTGGAAATGTATGAAATGAGCGGTCTGGAGCTTGCGCGCCGCATCAAAATCAAAAGTCCTCAGACGGCAATCGTTTTCTTAACGGGTTACTCGAATTATGCGATCGACGCTTTTAAAGTGCGCGCGCGAGGTTATCTGTTAAAACCTGCCTCGCTCGGAGAGATTAAAGAAGAACTTGATTCGTTGCGTACCATTAGAAAACCTCCGTCAAAGCACAAGATACGTGTCCAGACCTTTGGGAATTTTGAGGTGTTTGCGGAAAATGTACCTGTTAAATTTGGCAGGAGTAAATCCAAAGAACTGTTTGCGTATCTGGTTGACAGGCGAGGCGCAAGCATGTCTATGCAAGACATCATCGCTGCTTTATGGGAGGAAGATACCGGGGACATTAAGCTGCAAAGTTTGCTTCGTAATGTCGTTGCGGATATGAAGATATCGTTGCAAAAAGCAGGAGGCGGAGACATCATTTTGAAGTCACGGAATCAAATCGCTGTTAATGTTACCTGTTTTGATTGTGATTATTATGATTACCTGCAAGGAGACGCATATGCTGTCAACTTATTTGCAGGCGAATATATGACAAATTACAGTTGGGCTGAATTCACAACGGGAATGCTGGTGGGTGAATAAAAACAAATCCCCACAGGTTTTGTTGCACTTTTGTTGCACTGCGTGGTGTACTATAGATAGTGGTATTAGTGATAACAAAACACAAGATATTCGGATTTATTGCCGCTTAGGGGAGTAGTATGCAGGAACAACCGTATTTTGAAAAAGACAGGCGTATAGCCCTTTATCAGTATATTTTTCAATCATATTCCCAACGTGCTATACAAAAGGCGCGCAGTTTGACGTCCACGGAACAAGAAGCGCAAACATATGCGGCGATGATGCTTGAGAAAATCTACATCATGTATTCCGAAAGGCTGGATTTTCGGATGTTGGACAATGAAGCATATCGCATTGTAGAAAATCAGTCAGGCGTAAACGAGGCGATCGCTTATTTTACGGCGGCAATGCGGCGAGAGAAGGGCGGTAGTATGGTGTCAGAGCCGACGCCGGTCAGAGCCCAAATCGATACACAACCCGCGGTGGTTGTTGAGTCGGTCTATCAGACACGGCAGGATCCGGCGGATAAAAATACTGTACATCAGATGAGCAAAACGCTTGATAAACTGTTAAAGGAACTGGATGACGAGCAGCCGCGATTCAAGCAAAATGATCCAAAGCCGCAGTCCAAGCAGCCTCCGCAGGAACAATATAGAAGACCGGTGACAACGAAAGAAGAATCAAAAAGAGCGGCAGCCGCCACGCGCACGACAAAGCCCGCGCCGCAGCAAACGGACAAGCAACCCGCACGTACGGTCGAGCCGTTTAAGAAAAAGTTGTCAATTAACTGGATTGTGATTGTGGTAATCTGCCTTGTGTTGAGTTCTGTAACATGGATCGTTGTCGGCTTATTAACAACAAATGGTATTATTCCGGGGGTAGACCTCGGGTATACATGGTTTAACCAAAATGTATTCCCACTATTTTAGCTGGACCGCGAAAGCGGATATAATATCGGAAAATGAAGGCCAAACGGCCTTTTTTGTTGCGCTTTTGTTGCGCGTGGCGCGTTATACTTGCTGATATCATAGGATAGGTGTACTCTGTCAATTTCTAAGTGGGAAGTAGGGACGCTTTATGCGGTCAGGCAAACCAAAATATCTCATGTTATTCTTTTGGGCGGCACTCATGTTTGTGACGATGCCTGCTTTGACGTACGCTGAAAGCGAATATTTGGTTGAAAATCAGGAAGTGATCCTGGCAGAGCAGGCACAACCAACGGGCGAAACTGCAGGAATTGTTCCCATAGAGGAGTCGACACCGCCAACAGTGAGTATAGTCCCTGTAGAGCCGGTCGCGTCGCCCACAAACGATCCGGAAAGCTTAGCAACTGCAGAGCAGGTCATACAGCCCGCAGTCGGAATGCCAAACACCATACCCACAGAGCCGACAATGGAAACCGTGGGCGAAGAGATGAACAGATATACGGTGATCTATGGAAACGGGTGTCCGCTCATCGTGACCGACGGTGAAAAACAAACGCCGGAAGATACCGCGACGGTTGTGTTTTGGGATAATGGAGAACAGCCCGGCGTGATCGACGCCGGCGACACGCTTATATATAACGGACCGGGGGGCGGTGTGTGTTTTGGCGGCGCAAAAGAGGGGACGCTGGAGGCGAACACCGGAATAACGGTATTTGGCGGTTATCTTTCCGCGGTTTATGGCGGCGGCGCGAAAGACAGTGTTCTGAATGGAACTGCGAATATTGATGTAAAAGCGAGTCGTGCATGTACCGCATTTTACGGTGGCGGGCAACAGGATATGATAAATGGCGATGTTGATCTTTTGCTTGGCAAAACGCTGGTCGAAGAAAATGTACCGTCACAGGAAGAGCGACAGATTCAGACACAGCCTGTTTTCGGCGTGGATGAAAACAGTATGGTCAAGGGAATGGTCAATATTACGGTGACAGACGGCGAACGTTCTGTGGTGTGCGGCAGCGCTGCGCAAAGCACGACAAATCATATTAATATCACGCAAACAGGCGGAAAGGTCGAAGCGTTGCAAGGCACGCAAGGAGTTGCGAACGGTGATCTTATCTTCAATTTTAGGGGCGGTACAACCGACATAGTTACAGGCGGGGAAGCGGCGGGTGCAAGGATATTGAATGTTTCGGGCAGTCCGACCATTGGTACGCAAGAACATTTTATTGCTTTGGAAGAACTTACGGACAATGTCGTCCGTATCACGGGTGCGCTTACCGGTGCAGAAAAATCCATTCGAGTAGGCTTTAAAAATGTTTCTCCGGTTGGCAAAACGGTGGCTCTGGGCGCGCAGGAGAAAGCAGATGCACAGAAGTTTGACGTCAACGGTCTCGATGCGGTGCAGGAAAACGCGGAGCTTGCGGTAAAAGACGGCAATATCAATGTAACAAACTACTATAATATTAATCTGGGAACGGATGAAGTAGTGAAAGCTTATCCGTTTGATCCGCCGACGGTAGAGATTCCCACAGCTGAAAGCGGCAAGGAATTTTTGGGATATTTTTCTGAAGCGGAAAACAAAAAATATTATAATGCAGACGGCTCGCCCGCGCCGGCGGCCTATACGATCACCGCAGATGTGAAGCTTGTACCGCGCTATAAAGACAAGGCGGCAGCGAACGGCAGTGTCAGCAATCTGCCCGATAGTATCCTTCCGGATAATGCGATGCCTACACTTCCCAAAATAGATATTGCGGAACAGCCGGCTGTGGCTCAAGCGTCTTACAAAGTGGATATCGGCTGGGGTGAAATGAAGTTTGTTTATAAAAGAAACGCGCAAATGTGGGATGCCCAAACGCATTCGTATATTGATGATCAGTCAGGGCAGTGGGAAGGATATACGGAAGGCAATAATCGTATTACGGTGAAGAACCATTCTAACCGCAATATCAGCGCGGGGTTTACCTTAAGCGAATTGCCCGAAGGGCTCAGCACCGCGTGGTATGCGGACGAGGCACGCACATCGTTGGCCGATATACTTACTTTGCCGTTGTGTCCGGAGGGGGCGGTCGAAGAAATGATTCCGGCAGGGGCTTGTTATCTGGGTATTTCGGGGTTTCCTTCCACGCTGAAGATGAATGAAGATTTTAAGCGTGTGGGGTTGATCACGGTGTCTATATTGCCCGAAACAGAAGCAAACGGGAAGTTGCTCAGTAGCTTTTAATGCTTTGTGTGACAGTTTTGTTGCAGTAGGGTTGTTATAATTTGGTACACGTATTCCCCAAATTGGAAATGGGAAGATAATGCAAGAAAGATATACCTGCAAGAAATGGCAGTTTCATAAGGAGATCGGTGATGTTATTCAGCGGAAAAATAAAAAAAATAATAGCCGGAATGGCAGCGGTAGTGATGGCGCTTGCACTTGTTCCGGTGGTTTCGTTTGCGGCGGCAGACTATACCAATACCGATCCCGCAGCAGGGCCGACCATCAGTACCAAAAATGCGACGAATTCCGTTTACGGGAATGGGTTTGCGTTGGTGGTAACGTCGGCGGATAACGATACTAACGTATATTGGGATAAAGACCGCGATGGCGTGGTAGACGCGGAGGACGTGCTTGTCAGCGCGGGGGCTGTGAGTCCGAATGTATATGGCGGGGTAGAAAGCGGAAGCTGCGGAGATACGCAGGTAGTTGTTTTGGAAACGGGAAGAAATTCTTTATACAGTATATACGGCGGCGGCGCAGTAGGCACAACGGTAAACGGAAATGTGTCGGTCGTTATGAACGACGGGAGTACGACATATATATATGGCAGCGCAAGATCATCTTATGTGACGGGAAATGTCACAGTTACCGTCAACGGAGGCACGATAGACGAAATAGCGGCACAGGCAAGCGCTTATGTAACGGGGGTTGTCACGCTTAACATTAACGGCGGTAAAATCATTACTGCCCAAGTCGCGGAAAGGCTGTATTCCCAATTGGGGGCATGCAATGAGCTTGTTACCAACATGACGGGCGGCAATGTACAAGAACTCCTTACAGCAAGTATCGATCAGAATTACAAAGTGCCGAACGGTACGACTTGTAATTGGTCGGGCGGTGTGATTTCATCCCTTGGCGGAGGGACACGAAACCTGATTGCCACAGCGAACAATTATGTTACGCTCAACCTTTCGGGTGATTTGACGTGCACCTACGGGTTAGCGCTAAGCTGCTTTGATGAAATCAATATCACAGGCGAACTTACCGGTGCGGATGGAGCGATTTTAGGGCGTTTTGGAAAGCTTCCGGCAGATACGGTATATGTGAAAAGCGGAGCAACGGAGGAAAACGCAAAAAAATTCGCAGTCAATTATGCCGCAAGCTCGTGCGAAAAAAATATGGGATTAAAATACAAAAACGGACAAATCCTTTGTGGTACGTTTTATATCATAACGACAATGGATGTTGGCGGAGTATTAGGGGCGGGAAAACCGACCGAGCGTACCTATCAGGTGTACGAGGGAGAGAGTATGCCGGCGGTATTAAAGCCGAATGAGCCGAAAGGAAAAATTTTCGAGGGTTATTTCACGATGCAAGACGGAGAAGGAATGCAGCTATACGAAAAAGGCGTTGGGCCACAAGTTTATCCGTCGGTGAACTCTTATCCATACGCCTCCAATATAACGCTTTACCCCAAATGGAGAATATATGATCCGTCAATATTGGGGAGAGGCATAGACGTACAAGGAAAGGTGGTTCCCAGTCTTCAGGCAACCTATAAGGTGGATATCGGCTGGGGCGAGATGAAATTTACGTATACCAAAGACCCAATGGCGTGGAATCCGGAAACGCATAGCTATGCTTCAAACAAACCGGGGGTGTGGTCAGGGCTTGATGATGGCCAAAACAACCGTATTACGGTCAAAAATCATTCCAACGCGGCAGTGATTGCCGGTTTTGCTTTTGCGGGAAACACGCAATCGTCAGGAATTGTGACGGACTGGTTTAGCGATCAGGCGCTGCAAACGAAAGGAAACTGGATGAGCCTCGCGTATTGCCCCTTAGGTGCGGTCGATTCGGATGTTCCTGCGGGAGTACGCTATATGCAAGTGTCGGGGGAACCTAAAAAACTTAAATATAACGATTCGTTTAAGGTTGCCGGCATTATCACGGTGACGATCGGGGCGGATACAGTTAACACAGGGTTAACCCCGGATATTTAAAGATAAGTGTGGCACTTCTGTTGCGGACAGGGTGTTATACTGATCTATCTATACAAAAAGGCAGAGAAATGGGAGAGATGATTATATTGCTGAAGCGGAAAATTAAAAAAATAATAGCGGTAATGGCAGCGGCTCTATTGGCGCTGACGCTTGTTCCGGCGGTATCGTTTGCGGCGGTTACATCGTTTCAAACTTCAAATACGGATCCCGCTGCGGGACCAACGTGCAGAACGGTTTATCGGACATTCTATTTGTATGGAAACGGATTTCCGCTTGTGGTAGAGGTCAACGCGGAAGATGCTACCTATACTAATATATGGTGGGATAAAAATAATAACGGTTTAGTGGACACCGCAAGTGACGAACTCGTCGGAAGATGGCAGGGCGGCGGTGTCAACAGTATGAACTGCGATGTTTACGGCGGTGGATATGGAACGGATGTCGGCGATACAAAGGTTACGGTATTGAGCGGTACTGTTGATGGTCTTTATGGCGCAGGAGGAAAAGGGAGTGTCACGGGAAATCAACAGCTTATCGTCAATAATGGGACGGTGGCAGATGTTTATGTAAGTTCGCCCAACAAAACAGCTATGGTAACGGGAAATAGCGCGACGTTTACACAGAATGGTGGAACAATTAAGCGGATATTCTCGACAATTGGTCAGTTCAGCGGAGATGTGACGGTCAATATTAACGACGGCACATTCGCAACATTATATGCAGTCGATACTTACAATCATGTGGGTTCGGCAAAAAGCATTGTAATGAATGTCAAAGGCGGCATGGGCAGCGTAATCGACATGAAGGATATGAATGCCGCAGGCGTAAAGTTTGCAAACGGTAAAGCGGTATTGAATTTTAGCGGCGGCACGGTAGAGGCCATTGAGGGAGATGCGCCGTCAGCAAGCAAAAACAAATCGGTTGTAAACCTTTCGGGGAACATCTCTGTGAAAGCAAAAACAACAAGCCCATACGCGGCGCCGGGTATGAATACGGCGGGTTTGAATGAAGTGAATATTACGAATGCGCTTACATGCCCGGATGGCTCGATCCTTCTGAGCAGTGCGTCGGCGGGAACGTCCATCGTTACAAATGGCGCGACGGAAGCCAATATGGTGAAATTTGCCGTGCCGGGCGGAGTGCCCGCAGGCATGCAGCTCGAAGTAGAGGAAGGAAAGCTTTCTTTGGAAACGATTCCTGTTCCGCGTACGTTGACGATTGATGAACAGACCTTTACGATCAAGCGCAGAGACCCTCTTCCGACAATCACCCCGCCCGCACCGCCGAAAGGACAGATGTTTGACGGATATTATGATCAGCCGGGCGGTAAAGGTACGAAATACTATAACGCGGACGGCAGCGCAGCACTCACTAAGTATCCTGTGGATGCGGATGTGACGTTATATGCAATGACGATGGTGAGCAAAGAAGGACACGATGTACAAGGGCGCGTAATCAACGGAGCGCTTCCGGTCTATAAGGTGGATATCGGCTGGGGTGAAATGAAATTTGAATACAAAAAAGGCGCTTTGACATGGGATCCGGCTACGCATCAATACACAGGTATACCAACGATGGAATGGACCGGATTTGTGGACGGCAACAACCGCATCACGGTGAAAAATCACTCGAACGCGGCGGTAAACGCTGATTTTGCCTTTGCGGGCAACGAGCTTGCTGAGGGGATCAACACAGACTGGTTTGGAGATGAGATGCTGCAAACGAAGGCGAATGCAATGAACTTAACCTATTGTCCGCTCAATGCGGTAGATGCCAATGTACCTTCGGGTGTGCGTTACCTGCAGCTCACGGGTGAACCGATCAAGCTAACGCGTAACGATCCGTTCAAGGTTGCTGGTATCATCACCGTAACCATCAATGCGGATATGACAACAACGGATTTGACACCGGATACTTAAGCGATAAAAATACCGGACAGAAACGGTACGACAGGAAAACAACAGCGACTGTAAAGCATACAGAAAACATATTTAAATGATAGTGATCATCGTTGCGATGTCACTGCTTGGTTACCGGTTCAACACTTTTTTTACAGCCGGTGAGGGCTTACCGGTTGCGTTGGTCGTAACGACAGATTAGGACTCACGCCGTACACAGGCAAGACATCGATACCATAAAGGAGACAGAATGGCGAAACAAAGTTGCCGCGTGGGTGGATTCACAGCACAAAACAACGGCACGATAACAAATTGTTACAGCGCGGTACGGCTCAAAACCGGTAAGTGCGAATCAGGCGGTTTTACAGGGTTGAATACCGGAACGATACAGAATAGCTTTAGCTGCGGACCGATCGGCAGTCTTGCCGGCGGGTTTGTTGGAAGAGGAAAAGAGCACACGCAGAATGTATGGTTTTTTATAAAAGATGAGGCTAAAAGCAGTAAGGTTAAGAAGCGGACGGATAAAGAGCTTTACCGTTCTTTGGATGAAAAGCGCAGTTATGAAACGTTTGCAGAGTTGGGCTTTGATCTGGAAAACATATGGGCGCTTTCCAAAAACAAAGCGATACCGATGGGATTTATTTCTGACCGCTGGATGTTTGGCGTTACACAAGGCGCGAGATACGCGAAGCTCAGGGAGAAACAACCTGTAGATATCAGCAATGCGACAGAATTGTTTGCGTTTGCAAAGCGTGTCAACGAAGGGGATACCGCAATTGGCAGTATGTATATCCGGCTCGCCGCAGACATTGATCTCAAGGGCAAAGAATGGACGCCGATCGGCGGTGACAGCGGCAATGATTTTGCAGGGATCTTTGATGGGTGCGGTCATACGATAAAGAATTTTGTCATTAAGGACAAACGGATCACGCACAAAGGTTTTTTCGGAATTTTGCAAGGAGAGGTTTACAATCTTTCCGTAGAATGCAAGATCATTGGCAAGACAGGCTATCAGGGCGGGATTGCGGCAAGGTGTGAAGAGAGCGGCGTGATCGGGTGCTGTTCGGCTTCAATAGAAATGCGCGGCAAAAGCGGTGTAATTGGAGGGTTGTGCGGATATAACGCAGGAACGATCTTCCATAGCTGCAGCGTCGGGGTGATCCGCAGAAGCGTGATTATGCTTGTATGGCTATTATTGATGTGGACAGGGGCGCTTGCGTGTGCGGGTGCGGTAGTGGTGTTAAATCTTTTGCCTAAAGTCAATGGTGATGCGACAACGGTGTTTGCGCCGGTGCCGTATGATGAGTATATCGTCCCTATTGAGGACGAAAATGCCGAGGAGCTCTCCCAACCTACGGATACGAACTTCGTTTCGTTCCAGTTTGAACAGAAGATTGACGTAAATCTTGGAAGCGGGGCGTGTACGTTCAACTTCAAGAATCCGTCGAACTCGAACAAAAACATCGTAGTACAGCTTCAGTTTACAGATGAGGAAGCAATAGCAGTGATGGGTTCTACAGGGCGTACACAGGAAGAACAGGCAAAATTAGACAGCAATCCGGCTTACGATCCGGCAACGTACCGCATGGTGCTTGCGGAATCGGGAGCGATTCCCCCGGGGTATCAGCTTTCCGATCTGCGGCTCGTGCAGCAGCCTAACGGAGCAAAGCTTCCGGCAGGCACGTACAACGCGATCGTGTATCTATTGTTCTATGATGTAGATACCAACGAACGCGCAATGCTAGATTCGCAGCTGCCGGTTACAATAAATGTGCAAGGTTAAAATTTAAATAAAACCAAAGAAAACCAAGGAGGCTAAAAAATGAAAAGAAAGCTAATTGCAATCATCGCAACAGTGACGCTTGTTTTGTGCGCGGCAGTGCCCGCATTTGCGGCGGATGGCGATGTGCCGAATGCGCCTGTTGGCGGTAACGCTACAGTGACTCATGACGGTACAAACTTCCATTCCGAAGGCGATGAAGACAACAAAGTGGTGGCAAACGACACCGACGGTACACAGATCCAGGTATGGGCAAAAGTTACAAATGGCTTAGACCCGAACGATCCGGGTGTAAACCCGAACGGTCAGCCTATTGTCTACAAAGTGGATATCGGCTGGGGATTTATGAAGTTCCAGTTTGCTGATGCGGCAAGAGTATGGGATCCGGCTACACATACATACTCGGCGGGAACCGGCGGAAAAGAATGGACAGTCCCTGCGTATCTCGATGCGGTAAACAACAAGATCAATGTTACGAACCATTCCAACGTTGGGATTTATGCGACAATGTCGTATGCGGCTGACGGAGCGAAATTCAACGAAGCGGCCGGTACGGATAATGTTGTTGGCAACTTCTTCAAAACCAACGATAATGCCAAGACAGCGGCGCTTGTGCTTACAAACACCTGCGATGCCGGCGGTACGGCAATTGATGCTGCGGTTTCGAACAAATTGACGGACAGCAAACTCGAGTTGGCAAGTGCTGAAGATGCTGGCGACTATACACAGACCGGCGCGCCGAAATCTGATGATGCGTTTTTCGCATTCAGCGGTACGCCTGACGTTGTAAAAGGCAATAAGCCGGATGGTACGCTGATAGACTTCACGAAGGTCGGTACGATCACGGTTACGGTAGACCGTGTTCCTTATACACCGGCTCCGTAAGCCGATATCGGAAAAAGTTATGCAATGAAATGCTGCCTCGTCACCCAATCGTGGCGGGGCGGCGTTTTTACAAGGGCGGGATAATCGGTGAACTGCCTTTGTAAAAACGCCGCCTAAATGAGGCGCACCATTAGAGAGGAATTGCACAAACATGAGAAACCAAGCGACAGGCGCGCCGGGCGCAAAACGGCGTACCGCCATTATGATTATATTATTAGCGGCAATTGCGGTATTTGCAGTTGTTGCTGTCTTTTTATTTATGGATCGGCAGCAGTCTTCGCAATACATCCCACCTGTATTTGAGGCTGCGGCAGTCGATGGAACGCCCGATCCGCCCAAGGAGCTTGCATATACGACATTGAATTCTCAGGTGGGTTATTCTGTAGGAGTATGCGGCAATATCTATCAGCAAGAGGATGGAGCGTTAAAGCTTTATTTGACAAACCCGGAGTTCAGCGAAGTGCTGATTATGGCGGAAGTTGTTGATAAAGCGGGCAATGTTTATTATAAAAGTGGTTTGCTGCGTGAAAATCAATATGTGGAAAGCTTGCCGCTTTTGTTTGAAAAATTGACGCAGGCGACGGATGTGGAAGTCAAGATATATGCGTTTGAGCCGGATACCTATTACAGTATGGGCGTGATCACGCTGGATAACGTATTACAGCCATATTAATCGATGAGAATGAAGGTAAGGTCAGAAATGCGAAAAGCCAAGAGCTGGCTGGCATGTATATTGTGTGTGGTGTTGCTGTTTTCGTATACTGTTGCCGCGAGTGCGTTGGAGATTCCGCTTAAAAAAGCGATGCCGCTTACAAGCATAGAAGAACTGATGAAAATCGGAGTGGATCCGGCGTACCCGCCGGATGGTGAATATAGTTTGGAAAGCGATATCAACGGAAATGATATGGTCTTTACACCTATTGGTAATGAAGAATCGCCTTTTAGTGGCGTGCTTCATGGGAATGGACATGTCCTTTCAAATCTTGTGATATCTGGAGATCAAGCGGGCTTTTTTCATACGTTAAATGGAAGCGTACGCAATATGACGTTTGAAAACATTAGCGTTTCCGGCAATATTGCAGGTATTCTTGCGGCAAATATCCAAGGGAACGCAAACATAACGGATATTTTTATAACGGGTCGCGTAACGAGGATGGAGGCACAGGAAGAAGAGCAACCTGTGTTTGTTGCGGGGGCGTTCGCGGGACGTGCAACAGGAGCGATTCATGTAGAACGCGTCTGCGTGTTTGCTGCGGTCGACGGGGCAGAAGAAAAACGTACAGGTGCGTTTATCGGCGACAATGGAGCGGCAGAAGAGTGTTTTGCAGATAATCTATGGTCGTCTGCATATGCACAGCCGAGTGCTTTTGGTGTAGACAGCGCTGTGAATACGGCACAAGGCGTATATAAAGTGGAAACAGAACCTTCTTATCTCGCGCTGAATATTGGCGGGGAAGCGGGGAGGTTATCAGTAAATAAAGAAATGTCGGAAAAATTCGGATTGACATTCAAAGAATTCACATCAAGTGGAAGTCCGCTGATTTCGCTGACGCAGAAAAACGGCAGTGTGACGATATTGCCACAGCAGGAGATCGGAGCGACGGAGGTTGTTGCGGTGTATGAAAAAGTTCATGCAAATGGTGATCGTACACAGATCTATTTTGCAACGCCTGTTATTATTTCGAGTGAGCAGGCGCACGCGGAGAAAGAACCGATTGAAGAAATATTGGAAGATGCTCAGCAGGTCGATGCTATTTTGCCCGCGCAGATAACGCAGGAACAAGTATTTGTCGATCCGTTGCTTCCAAACCGGTGGGTTGAATAGAAATGACGGGAATCAAGAAATTTTTTGTTTTCATAAGTATCATAGCAATTTTGTTGATTCCGGCGTTGGCATTTGCGGAGATTTACGCGGGGAATCATTTCATGATCGATATTCCAAAAACAGGAAATGTTTATTATTATACGCCTACTGATACCAATATGCAGGGGGAACTCCTCGAAAAGGTAAAGGGAGAATCAGGGCTTTTTGTTCTAAACGGCGTATATGACGATCAGGGATATTTGGCATATTCACTCAAAGTTTTGGAAAAGCCGTTGCAAAATGGGGAAGATGTTGCCGCGGCGCAAAATTCCTATCTGGAAGAACTGAAACAGCAGGCTGGCGCAGACTATATGTTAGGTGATGCGTCGCAGGAAACGTTCAATGGAATCGACGGATTGGTATCACAGGGCGATCATAAAAGCGATGCTTCTTTTGCGTCCAAGGTATATGCTTTTTCAGACGAAAAAGCGGTATACGGAGTTGTTGTGATCTATAAAAAGACAGAAGATAATAAAGCTTTTGAACAGGCAATGCAACAGTTGGATACGTTTGTGCTGAATTCTGCAACACAGGAAACAACGCCGGTATCCACGTCATCGACGGTGTTTCCGGTACAAACGGCGGAGGCTCAAAACGAAACGGCGTTACAAGCAACTCCGGAGCGGGAAACGCAGTCCGCGACCGTTACGATACAACCGGAACAAGAACTGATACAGAAAATGCCGGAAGTGAGTGTCAACGAGCCAACAGCAGGATCGGTTTTGTTTATTACAGTATTGTGCGGGGGCATTGCGGTCGCTGCGGTTGTTGCGGTGTTTTTTGTTTCACGCTTGCGTAAAGGCAAGAGTTGGAAAAATTTATGTGTAAAGAAAAAGTGTAAAATAGCGGATTCTGTACCAAATATGAAGGAGAGAAGACTTGCTGTAAAAGAAACGGAGAATCAAGCGATAGAGCCTGAAGAGGAAATTGAAATCGCGCTTGTCGATAGATTAGAACAAACGGGGCAATACAAGGCGGCGCTTCAGCGTATACGCGACCTGTTGAATGCAAATAGAGACTATACACAGCAGGAATGTGAGGAATTTCAGAAGATCATTGACCGTTGCAGTGAAGCGATACGCAAGCAAAAGGATATAAAAAATGAGTGACAAAAAGAACAAAAAGCATATGCTGAGTGTTTTCATTATTATAGTTAGCATTCTTTTCCTTTGTTCATCGGCGGTTGCTGTGGATATGCCTTTTGTTTTGCCAAACGTATCTTCGGGGTTACCTCTTTTTATAGAGCCTGATGCAGAGGAAACGTCAAAGGACGTTGCGGTGAAGCAGGGGATCGTACTATGCGACACAATGCTTTTTGCTAAGCCGGAAGATGGTGCGCAGGCAGTTGCGGAGGCATCTATAGGTCAGGAGTTGGACGTTTATGTTGTCAATGTAAATGGTAGTTGGGATGCGGTTATGTGGGAAGATGCTATAGTATATATTGCCGCGGCGGATCTCTCCGTTTCTGCGCCTACACGTGATGAAAAACCGGAAATACACCTGACGGACGGCGGACAAAATGGCTACCCGGGGGAAAAGTATAATGATCCTGAGTATTTGAAGTTGATTGCGGAGGCGAAAAAGTATATAGGAATGCCATATGTATGGGGAGGGTCTACGCCTGAAACATCATTTGATTGCAGCGGATATGTCTGTTGGGTGCTGGATCAATCGGAGGTCTATCCCATCAAGCGAACAGACGCACAGGGTATCTATGGAAAATGCATACCTATAGACAAAGCGGATGCAAGACCGGGAGATTTGATTTTTTTCCGGAAAACGTATGAGACGACAAATACAGTAACGCACGTTGCCATTTATGTTGGAAATGATTATATGTTGCATTGCGGTAAACCGATTGGGTATAGCAGGATCGACACACCGTATTGGACGGAACATTTTTATACATTTGGAAGATTATCATAAGAGCAAAAAATATTTCATAGTTGTCGAGAACCTCTTCACGAGGCAGGTACGATCAATAATATATAGGTGGGCAGCAATGTGATTTTGCAAGAGGATATTGATGTGAAGCAAACTGGATAATCGACCAGAACAAAAGGGCTGCAGCGGTAAAAAATGCTGCAGCCCTTTTGTTTTGGTCGGGGGATTGCTAAAGGAACTATACAAAAAGCATTGTTAAATAAAGGTTTTTCAATGGTCAATAATGGTGTTTAACTAAAAACACAACAGATTCAATCTTTTTTTCATGCAAGCTGAAATTGATCGAGTTCGCTACTTTGAACAATTAAACAATATTTTCTCCAAGCAGTATTTTGGGCATTGTCGTAAGGCAGCGATTCCAGCGCTTATAAAACTTCTCCAAACCAAGCACAGCTAGTTTTGCGTGAGCCTCCTCATTTTCCAATGCTAAATAGAGCATATACGTTACCTTGCCAACGTATCGGGTCAAGCGTATAGGAACTTCGCCATTTTTGACAGCATTAAAATCCTTTTGACGATGTGTACGTTTTATGTATTTTACGTCTATCACACCGGGTTGTGAAAGATAAAACTCCGCGACTTCTTTCATTAGGGCTTCAATTTCGTCTTGTTTCTCAATTTTGGCTTCATAGATACAAATTTCGTTGAACATAGTATCTCTCCCGCGATTGTATTTACTGACAAATAAATTCTATTTTATCGGTTGTTCTGAAAATGTGAATATAACACAATTATAGCACAAGAAGCAATATGATATTTGTTCCTTCATGAACCACCGATGGTTCGAACCCAACACAATCAAATAAAAGTTTTTGAGCGGTTGATAGTGGCGTTTAACTTAAAATTGATAATGCGACAATATATATTGTCAAGCATGATCTCATATATTTGCAATGTTGTTTGAAAGCATTTCCGGCAGATGTGTGCTATACTTAAGCAAACCATTACCATTGAGAAAAAAGGTAAGGGGAAAGCGTTAACTATAAATGAAAATAAAAACAAGAAAAGTAGGAATTGGTTTTATCACTGGAAGAAAAAGCTTTCGAGATGTGCTAACCACATACATGAAATGCTGGGGAAGCCATGTATTAGCTGCGAATGAGTCGATTGAGCTAAGCTTGTTTGTGGCATATGATCTTGATTATAATAATACCAAGCGAAGTGACTACACGAATATAAATATTGAGCTTCGTGAAATGCTAAAGGAAATACACTTTATAAGCCGCACATCGATTCAAACGGATGTACGTTTTTTAATGAAAAAAGGTGTTCTGACCAAAAATGAATCGGTTATTCTTTTTGAGAGGGGATATGCGGGCAAACGGAATGCTATTCTGTATACAGCAATAAAGCAAAACATGGATACCTTGCTTTTTTTGGACGATGATGAATACCCTCTTGCCGTACAAAAAGAAAACGATATCGAAAGCTGGACAGGACAACAAGTACTGCGAACGCACCTAAAATATGTGGACGATGCATATATTACAAACGGATACCATTGCGGCTATATTTCATCAATTCCAAATATGGCTTTTAATGATATTATGACAGAAAATGATTTCCGTAAATTTATTGAAGCGATCAGTAACGACATAATCAATTGGGAAAACATTAAAGCGATTATGGTAAATGGAAGCATCAAATATGCAGATGCAGATATTATTGCTTCACCTGCAGTGGATGTAGCATTATCAGTGGGAACAAAGTTCATCACCGGGTCAAACCTGTGTATCAATCTTAGGAGCCCCAACCAGACAAAACCTTTTTACAATCCACCCGGCGCGCGTGGGGAAGATACTTTTTTAAGCACATGCATTGCGGATAGAAAAGTTCTTCGTGTGCCTTGCTATACATTTCACGATGGATTTTCCCTATATGCGTCCATGCTGAAAGGTGTGCTTCCGCAAAAATTACATCATGTCTCCATGAATACGAAGAAGATTGAAACCCGATTTTATAACACTTGTGTTGGATGGGTACGTTATAAACCCCTGCTATTATACATTACACAAAGAAATCGCTATACCGAACTGATCGAAGAGATGCGGGCAAAACTAAAAGAAACATTGCCAAAGCTATGCAGCTATTTTGACGATCCAAGGTATATGCAGCTTAGCAACGAGTTGGATAAGTACGATAGAGAAGTAAAAAAGCATTATGCAGCTTTTACTTTGTCACAGTCTGCTTGGAGTAACCTTATGGATTATACTATTTAGTTAATGACATGCGCATATGCAAGAGTTCCTTTACGACCACCATCACCTTGATTTTGAGACTAACGCATATAGCAGAATAACCGCTTAACAAAAGCAAAAACGCATCCGAAGATGCGTTTTGAATGGTAAGGGTGTTCCTAAAGGAAGCACACAAGGAACGTTATTAAATAAAGGTTTTTGAGTGGTTGATAGTGGCATTTAACTGAAAAAGCACATGCATAATTGTGTAACCTCTATATGTATATATTAAGTTTTATAAAATTCTTGCAAATACTGTTTAAATATGTCTTGAGCCTGCATCACTATTTTATTTGTTTGTTCGAATAGCACTTTTTTTAAGTATTTCTGAACTATACAGCGAATTTCATCTATATCATGTATAGTAAACAAATAAGCTATAATGCATTCAATTCCAAAAATACATTCTTGTCTTACTGCTTTTATCCTTGTTAGTTCTTGTACATTCTTGCTTTCTTTTGCATAAACATATGAATGATGGGTTCTTCCATATCTTTTATCCATGGCTTCAATCATTGCAGACGCTATAGTAAGGAGTTCCTTAGACTTTCCATGTTGTTTTAAAAATCTCAATAAATTACTGAATACAACTGTTACAGAAGAAATATCAGCATTTACTTTTATGGTAAGTAGTTTTTTCATCCTATTATCAATATCAAAATTTGAGACCTTAAAGGCTAAGTATATATCATTATATGCAATATTTAGAAATTCAAAATTTAAATCTATCATATGTAAGACTATCTCCCCATATGTATAATCATTTAATAAATCTTCTTGATGGGATTTCTTCAAAAATCCTAATAAACTAATTTTATTATTCTTATATATCTTTGATAATTCATGTACACTATCATCTCCGTACAAATATGTTAATTGTTTTTCTGCGCTTAATAAAGTTGCATCAGTTATTGCAACCATATTATTGCAATTTTGCAACATGTTTTTATCAAAAAAATCGGGATACTCAAGTTTCATTTTAAAATCGGGACATTGAAACTTTATGTTGATTGCATTTTGAATAAATTTCAATATTTGCCGCAAATGTGTGTCTTCACCATCAAGCAAATTTACAACTATCATTTGGATGGTAGAATAAGGTACAACTATTTCTTTACAATTATTCAATATGCCTAAGACACCTAACTCATCAAGAAAATATAATATAAATGGATCTACTACCAATTTATCAATTTGGCATAACATTTCTTCCTCAAATACTTGGAAATCTCCCATAAAAATTTTTAATTTCTGCAACTCTGCAAACATCTGTTTGTATGTCCAACCAGATTGCAGCGACAACATTGCCATACCAACCAATGAGTTGCTATTATAACAGTTCATTCGTGCATCATAGCTATCTTGTATACTTCCAAACAATTTTTTAAATTCATCGGATAGCACTTCATTACCGTGGCTATCAGTTTGGATTGCTGTATATTTTTTTAGCCAGTCATCATGCAATGGATATTTTTCACTATATTCATAAATATAGTCTAATCCTTCTGACTTGCCTAAACGCAAAGATATTTGAGCAAAAAATGGATGGGCAGAAGATTTTGGAATGTCTTTTGCAACATCTTTTGCTTTTTTTGCGCATACTAAAGCACACTGAGGCTTATCTTCAAGAATAAAGCAATTTGCTTTAAGCATGTTAACATTAATATCATCCTCGCCGAGACATCTTTCCAAAATATCTATATTTTTTTTGGCTCTGTCCAGTTGGAATATTAAATAGCTTAATTCAACTGCTTTAAAAAGATATTGTGGATTGTTTCGAATTCTATATAGGTTTTCTGAGCAAGTAATAATTTGTGGATAATCCTTTTTTGTTTCCGCACTTAACAATTGAATTTTTAATTGCAACTCGTCAGACAATTTAAAATTTTTAATTTTATGTTCTAATCCGGCACATTCACTTTTGTTATCTAAAGAAGTAATTACAAAATAGTAACATTCAAAGAAATTTTCAGCATGAATTTCTATAACAAATTTTTTATTGTTAAAAATATCACTCAAGCATTCAAATGCCATAACAAATTTCTTTTCGCTACAATAGAATCGTATTATGTCTAGCAATATACATGGATCGTTTGATTCTTCAAAAATATCTTTCAATAATAAAAGCGTCTTTTTAGCCGGTGCTTTTTTATATGTATATATTGCCTCTAAAAATCTACATGGCAAATCAAAATATCCTTTTGTTTTATAAAACTCAATAATTTCCAGAAATTTTTTTTCGTTTTGATCATAATCTAGATTTTCAAGACATGCAGATAAAAGTATTACTCTAAAATATGGAACAAGCTCTTCTCTCATTTTAATTGTAGGCCACAGATAACTAATTGCTTCATTGGAATGATTTTCTTCAAAGAGCGCCTTGATTTTTGAGAGTTCTAATAACCTCTCTGCATTTTTGTCTCCACTGATAATATTTAATTTGCATATATTGTCATATCCTATCCTTAAAACCAAATTTTCAAGAATACTATTTGCCATTTCATCATCGCAAAAATTAATAAGTCTCTCAAAAAGGCTTAAATGTGAGATAGTAATTTTATCCAAAAACAGCATGCAATTAAAATATATGTCGGCAATATTACGATAAAAAAACTCATCTTCTTGATTCCTGAAAGTTGATTCAAAATCCTGAATAATGTTCCAAATATTTAAAATTCTATCGAATAGTATACTTGAGCGTTGTCCATCCTCTCCATCACCAAGCGCAGATAAAAATAATGCCTTTATATAGGCGACTTTAAGCAATACAGACGATGATTTTTCTTTTTTATACAAGTTGATTACTTCGAAATGTTGTTTGCGGATTAAGAAAATCACGCAACATGTTTCAGTGTATTTTGTTATAGCATGACGCTGGGTAGACTCATTTGAAATACGTTTAAATGCTTTATCAAGCCATTCCTTTGAATCCACCCCATCAATCAATTCGTTTGTGTATGCACATGTTAATGCTAGCGGAATAATACTATCAAGAGAGTCAGGGAAACGATCTGCCATTTTTTTGGCATATAAATAAGCTTCTCCATATTGTTCCTGATTAAAAAACAAAGTAAAATATTGTTCATAGTATCGCTCAGTTTTTTCTATTCCATCCTCATCATATTTGTTTAGAAATGATTCAGCTTTATCAAATTGCCACATATTTAAATAGCAAGAAGATAATCCTAAATATAAGCGTCCCTTTGATTGCAAACTTAGCTTATTCATTGAATGGTAGTCTTGTAGAATATCCAGATATTGTTTCGATGCTTCAATAAAATTCCAAGCATCTACTAATTCTTTAATTTTATCTAGCCTAACATTAATTTTCTGTGAGAGTGCCTCATCTACAACAATAGGCTCATTGCTGTACCTAAGAAAATTAACACCCAAGTTAGAATTAGCTAGCGAAACGTCTGTCCCTTTTATGGTTATATTATTATTGATCACAATTCTATTGTCATCCGAAATTGCATGATGAAGAATTTCTTTTATTGATAAATTTGTCTTATTTATCTTTTTTGCCATCCTTTGCCTTGTCCCCACTTTTATTATTAATAATTATTCCTAGATTAGTATCTTTAATGCTATTTCTCTCCCCGCTAATTGAGATTCTGTTGGAGATGTTGATCTTTTTATTTTTCATAACTTTTTTAATCACTAATCCACATCCGACAATAGCTGCAGCGATAATGCCTATGCACTTAACTATTTCAATAATATCGCCATTTAACAAAGCATTTATATCTATCAAAAAAATCACCACCATATTTCAACTTGTTCTAATTATACTGCGTATTTGTAATCTTATCTAGGATAACTGTTAAAGTTCACAACGCACATGCAGAGATCAAGAAGATATTATTCAGAGCAAGTGAACTAGCGCTGTGGTTATTTAATCCCTGAAAGTACATATTTCTAACGAAAGTAACAATCTTGCTTTCTGGCAGGGATGAATGCTGAGTGCATAGCTATGCTATTTATTTGATATAAGTTTTTCTTTCTGCTTAATACGTACAAAGGCTTTTCCCTGCTCAATATACAATTCTTGCTGTTCTAGAGTCAAGGTGCGAAAAATACGCAAAAGCTCTTTTTCGTTTTGAGTGTTTGTTATTTCAGCCCGCTCGAAGTCTAGCAGATAATCCAACGAAACATTGAAATACCTTGCTAGAGCCTTTAAGGTGTAAAAATCAGGCTCGCTCGTATTTTGAACATAACCGCCAATTGTGGACGGGGCTATTTTCAAATCTGTAGCCAACTGTTTCTGTGTGATATCCAGTTCTTCTATTAAATTGCGTAACGTATCGCCAAAAGCCATAATCTCACCTCTTTCATTTATTGTAGAAGAGAAGCGCAAAACAATACACAAATAACGAGATACTAGTTGACGATACGCGATTTACGTTATATGATAGTGATAGCAGTTTTTAATAAAACAAATACTGAAAGGGCAAGGAGTTAAGAGAAAATGAAGAAAATGAAAATCGTATTTATAATGATGCTTTCTGCATTACTGGTATTTAGCAGTATTGCGGTGAGCTTCGCGCAAGAGGGCGACACGCAGGTTGTTCCAACGGCAACCAGTACAATCGCGCCGTCCGAATCGGTTGATCCGCAGTCAACCGCAAGTGTTGATCCACAACCGACAGAGACGATTGATTCGCAGTCTACGGAAACGGCGCTTGCAGGATTGATGACGGAAGAGAATGCAATCGATGAGCCCACGGAAAATGGGGATGCCGTTCCTACGGAAGAAACAACACCAGATTCTATTATAGCCGAAAATACAACTGTTGAGGCTGCGGCAACTGGCGTGCCCACTGTAACCGTAAAGATAAATGGTCAACCCGCGCCTAGTGATTCGCGCTACACTAGACCAAACGATAAGGTTGAAATGACAATTATCCCACCTGTAGGTGTAGATGTACAAACTTACGAGTGGGAGTTTTCATCTTTTGATAATCCGAATGAGCGCAGATTCATTTCGGATCAGCCTACAC
>CAZBSH010000039.1:0-20815 GCA_964494645.1 uncultured Christensenella sp.
TACACAAGCACGCTCACCGTCGCCGCTTTAACGTCCTCGTCCTCTCCATACAAACGCGGCTTTGCCATTTCAATATACCAGTCACAAAACTCATTCCACGCAAAATCATAAATCTTTTGCGACGCCAGCCCCAGGTCATACTTTTCCATACTGTCTGTGCATTCACGGATCGCAGCGTTGAGCTTACCCAATATCCACTGGTCTGCAATATCCAGCCTTGCTTCGTCTATAGGCGCGACCTCGCCTTTTAAATTCATCATCACAAAACGCGACGCGTTCCATATCTTGTTTGCAAAATTACGCGCGGCTTCTACCTTTTCCCAGTAAAAACGCATGTCATTGCCCGGGCTCACGCCCATCGCAAGTGAAAAACGCAACGCATCCGCGCCATATTTGTCGATCACCTCAAGCGGATCAATACCGTTGTTCAAAGACTTTGACATCTTACGTCCTTCTCCATCGCGCACAATGCCATGGATATCCACCGTATGAAAAGGAATGTCACCCATAATCTCCAGTCCAAACATGATCATACGCGCCACCCAGAAAAAGATGATGTCATACCCCGTAACAAGCACGTCCGTCGGATAAAAATACTTAAGTTCAGCGGTTTCGTCCGGCCATCCCAACGTAGAAAAAGGCCACAGCCCGGACGAAAACCATGTATCGAGCACGTCTTCTTCCTGTGTAAATACCGTATTGCCGCAATCCGGACACGTATCCGGCATATCTGTCGCCACAATCAGTTTTCCACACTCGCTGCATGTGTAAGCGGGGATTCTGTGCCCCCACCACAGCTGGCGCGAAATACACCAGTCGCGTATATTATACAGCCAATTGAAGTAAATCTTTGAAAAGCGCTCGGGCACAAATTTAATACGCCCATCCTCCACTGCCTTGATCGCGGGATCGGCAAGTCCCTTCATCTTAACAAACCACTGCTTGGAGATGATCGGCTCGATCACCGTGTGGCAGCGATAGCAATGCCCGACGTTATGTGTATAGTCTTCGATTTTTTCCATCGCACCCTGCGCCTGCAAATCCGCGACGATCTGCTTACGCGCCTCATTGCGATCAAGCCCCGCGTACTTACCCGCGTTATCCGCCATGCTGCCATCGTCGTTCATCACGCGCACGATGGGTAAATCGTGGCGCACGCCTACCTCGTAATCGTTCGGGTCGTGTGCAGGCGTGATCTTTACCGCGCCCGTACCGAATTCCATATCCACATATTCGTCTGCAACCACGGGAATCGGCTTATTAAGCAGCGGCAATATCACATTTTTGCCGATCAAATGCGCATAGCGCACATCTTCCGGATTGACCGCGACCGCCGTATCACCGAGCATCGTTTCGGGGCGCGTCGTCGCGACCACGATTCCTTCGCCGCCGTCCTCCGCGCGATAACGCATATACCAAAGATGCGACGCCTGTTCCTCATATTCCACCTCAGCGTCAGAAAGCGCGGTCATGCAATCCGGACACCAGTTGATGATACGGCTGCCCTGATAAATAAGACCTTTTTCGTACAGGCGCACAAATACCTCGCGCACCGCACGGCTGCATCCTTCATCCATTGTAAAGCGCTCGCGCTCCCAATCAAGCGACGAGCCAAGCTTTTTTAACTGTTCCACGATGCGTCCGCCGTATTTTGCTTTCCATTCCCACGCGCGTTCCAAAAACCCCTCGCGCCCAAGGTCTTCCTTCGCGATTCCCTCTTCGCGAAGCGCATCCACGATCTTTACCTCCGTCGCGATGCTCGCGTGATCCGTTCCCGGCATCCAAAGCGCGGAATATCCCTGCATCCGCTTGGTACGGATGATCGCGTCCTGTATCATATTATCAAGCGCGTGCCCCATATGAAGCTGCCCCGTAATGTTGGGCGGCGGGATCACAATAGCAAATGGTTTCTTCTCAGGGTCTGCAACCGCGTGAAAATACCCTTTTTCCATCCACAACTCATATAATTTTGTTTCTGTTTGCTTTGGATCATACGTCGTGCTCAATTCTTTTTGCATCGTCTTTCCTCCAAAAAATGATTAGATGAAAACGAGCAGGAATCCGGCGACCGCGCATCCCAGCCCAATAAATTTCCATACGATATCCGCGTGCTCATACGAAAACCGGCTTGCGATCCGCTTGGCGCTAAACGAGATAACCGCGCCCACAGCCAGCAGTATAAGTGCAAAAATCTGCAATGATGTAATATGTGAGAAAAAATCCATTTCTTCTACCGTTTCATTCAAAATTTCGTTGTCGATATATTATAGCATAAAAAAAACACAAATTGAATTGTTTTAGCGTTCAGTCCGCATGATATTCATATGTAAAATTTTTGCACATTGCTGTTTTACATGCGTATTTCGGTTATAATAAAGGAAAATGTACATTCTCGAGGTAATACTATGGGCGAAAACAAACACAAACACCTTCTAAACAGGGATTTAAGCTGGCTCAAATTCAACGAGCGTGTTTTGGAGGAAGCCGAGGACAAAGCAAATCCCCTTTTTGAGCGACTCAACTTCGTATCTATTTATCAAAGCAATCTCGCGGAATTTTTGATGGTGCGTGTGGGCGGCTTGCACGACCGTCTGCTTTTAAAAAAAGATTCCATTGACAAGATGTCCGGCATGACGACATGCGAACAACTGCGCGCGATCCACAAAGAAATTCGCAGACTGACTCCACGTAAAAACCGGGTACTCATAGAAATCCTTGAAGCGCTGGAAGATCACGGCATCTTTTATAAGGCGGGAAAACACCTGACCAAGTATGAGGAACGTTTTTTAGAGCGCTATTTCGAGCGCAATGTACTGCCGTTATTATCACCGCACATCATCGACAAGCATCATCCATTCCCGTTTTTGCAGAATAACACGGTGCATATCGCCGTTCTTCTGAAAACCAAGGATGGTACGCAGCTCGGCATCATCCCCGCAAACGGATATTTTGAGCGCCTACTCCTCATGCCCAGCAAATATATCAAGTTCACGCTCATTGAGGACTTGGTTTTTCACTTTGCGGCACGCGTTTTTCCCAAGCATAAGATCATCGCAAAGAGCATTTTTTCTGTTACACGCAACGCGGATATTGACGCGGATGAAGCGTTTTTCGATTATGATATGTCTTACCGCGACATCATGGAAATCATTGTCAAAAAACGTAAAAAGCTGGAACCGGTGCGCCTCGATATCTCCCGCAGTCAAAATGAAGAAATCACGAAGCTGCTGACAAAAAACCTGAAGCTGACAGATGACGAGGTCTTTTTCAACGAAACGCCAACCATCCTTTCCTTTGTATCCGATTTGAGGGATCAGCTCACCGACCCGAAATTCGCGCCGCTTTTTTATCCGCCGCTCACGCCGCAACCATGCGCACAGCTTGATACCGCGCAATCGTTGATCTCGCATATCCAAAAGAAGGACGTATTGCTTTCTTTTCCATATCAGGATATCAAAGCTTTCGTGAGGCTTTTGGACGAAGCTGCCACCGACCCAAAAGTCATTTCCATCAAAATCACGCTGTATCGCGTGGCGCGTCATTCCAAAATCGTGGACGCGCTGATACGCGCGGCGGAAAACGGCAAGGAGGTCATTGCTGTCGTGGAGCTGCGCGCGCGCTTTGACGAACAAAACAACATCGACTGGTCACGCCGTTTACAGGACGCGGGGGTGTCTATCATTTATGGCATTGAAGACTACAAAGTCCATTCCAAGCTGCTGCTCATCACGCGCAAGGAAAAGAAAGGGCTTTCGTTTATCACGCAGATCGGCACGGGCAACTATAATGAATCCACCGCGAAGCTATATACCGATCTTTCTCTTTTGACAGCCAACGAAGATATCGCGATGGCGGCGCAAGACGTATTCAAAAGCCTTTGTATGGGCAGTCTTGTCGAAAATTCTGACTTGCTGATGGTTTCTCCCCTTACGTTGAAGCCCGCAGTATTACGTGGTATCGACCGCGAGATCGCGCTCGCAAAATCCGGTGCGCGCTCAGAGCTTATCTTTAAGCTCAATTCTTTAAACGATATCGATGTCATAAAAAAACTCATCGAGGCTTCGGACGCGGGTGTTACTATACACATGCTGATCCGCGGCATCTGCTGCCTGAACGTAGAGCAGACAGGTCGCACACGCAATATCCACATCACAAGCATTGTCGGGCGCTTTTTAGAGCATTCACGCGTTTATATGTTCGGCACGCGTGATCGTCGCAGAATATATATATCCTCCGCAGACTTCATGACGCGCAACACGCAGCGGCGTGTAGAAGTTGCCGTTCCCGTCCTTTCCTCCGACTGTAAACAAGCCATCGAGGATATGATGGCATTGCAGCTTTCAGACAACGTAAAGGCACGCCGTCAGACGGACAAAGGTAACTACCAAAAGGACGTGCTCCCTCCGGGTACGCCGCTCCTCGATAGCCAGCTCGAACTCTTTCGGCTGGCTTATGAACAGGCCGGCACACCTCTTCCCCCGTGTCTAGAAAAGTAAACAAAACCATTGAAAAAACGCTTGACAATTCAAGCGTTTTTGTTTATCTTAATACTTGACTTAGCAATTAATTTCGGAGGTATTTATGCGTAATCAACAGGTAGAACGGATCGGGAAGCAAATTTCCATCCTGTACCGGCAAATCCAAAAATTTATCAATAAGCAGATGCAGCCTTACGGGCTGAAATATTCTGATCACGCCTTTTTGATCCACATATCCCAAAATCCGGGGATCAACCAGCGTTGTCTCGCTCGTCTTCTGAGTATCGACGAGGCGGTTGTGACGCGCGCGCTCAAAAAGCTGGAGGACAACGGCTTTGTGCTGCGTGAAAAAGACGCAGGAGACATGCGGTCTTTTTGCC
Source organism: uncultured Christensenella sp. (assembly GCA_964494645.1). Classification (GTDB taxonomy): domain Bacteria; phylum Bacillota; class Clostridia; order Christensenellales; family Christensenellaceae; genus Christensenella. The sequence goes on from CAZBSH010000039.1 coordinate 4,859, forward strand.
TGTACCTGCAACCTCGCGGACAGGAACTGATCCCCGCATTGATAGAAACCTTTAACGCGCTGGACGCTGTGCTCGCACAGGGTTTCGACACGGATTCGCTTACAACACTGCGCACACAGATTGACAGAATGACAGAAAATGCGTGCATTGCAAATGAGGAGGAACACTAGGATATGGAACAAGTCATCAAAAGCAATCCACTTGGTAGTGAGAAAATAAGCAAATTGCTGATAAAATTTGCTGTTCCCAGCATCATCGCGATGCTGGTGAGCGCTCTTTATAACATCGTCGACCAGATCTTTATCGGTCAAAGCGTGGGTATGCTGGGGAACGCCGCAACAAACGTCGCTTTTCCGCTCACCACCATCTGCACCGCGATCGCCCTTTTGTTCGGCATCGGCGGCGCTGCAAACTTTAACTTGTCCATGGGCGCCAAAAAAGAAAAAACAGCAGCGGATTTTGTGGGCAACGCGCTTTTGATGCTTTTGATATGCGGCGTCGTTTTGATGCTTGCCGCACAAATCTTCTTGGAACCAATGATGGTTACCTTTGGCGCAACGCCTGATGTTTTGGGGCACGCGATGACCTATACGAGCATCACCTCCTTCGGTTTCCCTTTTTTGATTTTTGCAACGGGCGCAAGCAACCTGATCCGCGCGGACGGAAGCCCGAAATTTTCGATGATCTGCGTATTGATCGGCGCAATGATCAACACGATCTTAGATCCTGTCTTTATCTTCGGTTTTAATATGGGCATGGCAGGCGCCGCGCTCGCAACCATTCTCGGACAGATCGCTTCTGCTTGTATGGCAGCTTATTACATGATCTTTCGTTTTAGAACAATCAAACTCACTCGCTCTATCCTTCGCGTAAAGGCAAGACGGACGCGCGCGATCATGGGGTTGGGCGCGGCAGCATGCTTTAATCAGCTTGCGATGATGGTCGTACAGATCGTGCTCAACAACGTGCTCACCTATTACGGCGCGCTTTCCGCCTACGGAAGCGAGATACCGCTTGCGGTCGTGGGCATCATCATGAAGGTCAACATGATTTATATGTCCATCATCATCGGCATCGCACAAGGCTTACAGCCCATATCCAGCTTCAATTACGGCGCAAAAAATTACGGACGCGTGCGCGAAACATATACGAAGGCCATTACTGTCGCGACGGTTATTTCTGTGATCGCTTTTCTTGCCTTTCAGCTCTTTCCGCGCGAAATCATTGGCATATTCGGTTCGGGCAGCGACGCATATTTCCATTTTGCCGAACGGTGCTTCCGCATTTTCCTGATGCTCACCTTCTTAAACGGCTTGCAACCCGTTTCCTCTAACTTCTTCTCGTCCATCGGAAAAGCAACGCGCGGTATCTGGTTGTCCCTTACGCGGCAGATCCTATTCCTGCTGCCGCTTATCCTCATCCTTCCCGCAATACTCGGCATCGACGGCGTGATGTACGCAGGTCCTGTCGCGGACGGTATGGCGGCATTGGTTGCGATCCTGCTTGTCAGCCGCGAAATGAAGCTGTTAAAAAAGCTCGAGCGTGAAACAATACCGGCAGTTACATGACATTCGTGTGATCGCTCTGCTATCCTAAACAGAACAAAACCGACGGAATTTTCCGCCGGTTTTTTATATTATTTGCTATTCTGATTCTTTATTTCCTTGTAAACACACTGATCGCATCGTTTGCTTCGACCGTCAGCGTATCTTCGTCAATAAGCCCTTTTTGCGTTTCGCCGTTTACCTCAAATGTCACTTCGGCACCCGTTTGTTCCCACGTGCCAAGAACCTCTTGTCCGGCAGCGCCTGCTACGAATTTACCGTCGCTTTGAAACTCATAATACATTTCGCCTACTTCCGCAACAAGCTCTTCCCCCGTAACCGTCTGATCTCCCTGCGTAACGCTCAAGACTTCCCATCTGCCTTCTACGGATGCAGCACCGTTTTGTTCAGTGTCACCTTCCTGTGCCGAAGTCGAAGTCGGCGCAGCAGCAGGCGCGGAACAAGCCACCATTACCGCGCACAACAGCACACATAACAGCAAAAACGAAATCATCTTTATACTTTTTTTCATCATCATGTTCTCCTGTTAGATACATAAAATTACAGGGATCAACCCATTGCCATAGCCGTTATGCCGACAAGCATAACGATCATCATAATTACCGCAATCATTGACCATACCGTTAAAATGATACCGATGACCATACCGATGCGCGCTTTTGTATCCGTGTGATTGACTTTTAGCATCTTACGACCCTTTACCCACGCAATGATGGCAAAAACAAGGCCTATGAGAGACAAAAAGCTCACTGCCGGGATATATGAAAGACCTGTGCAAACCGCGGCGATCAAACCTAAAATCAAAGCTGTCATAATCGTTCCTCCTTTCGCCGTTATTCTGTACGATATCTTATAGAAAATGCAAGAAAATGCTTGACTGGAACTAGTATATATCAGGATATGGCTTGGTTACTTTCGCCTGCGCGAAACGACCAGAAAACGTCACGAAACGATCATTCCCTTTGCCATTTCCATATTATGGATGCCACTCCTGCTTTTAAGCACAAAAAAACGGGAAGCTTTTCAGCCTCCCGCGGTTTCTACCATCCTGTTTTTACAATCCTTTTTCCACAATCGCCGCGGCGCACTCCACAAGCTCCGCGCACGGTCGTTTTTTATAATATTCCGCCGTTCGCTCGGCGGGTTCTGTCTCCTTTGGTATTTCCACCAGACCCAAAAGTTCCTTACACACGATAGAACCGTTTTCCGCCTTAAACTGCTCTGCCAAATCACGAATACGCTTATAATGTTCCTTCTTGCCCTCTTTATCTTCCGGCGAGGTATAGCCACGCTTCATGCCTTCCACGATGAACATGCCCGTGACCGCGCCGCACACTTCACGCAGCTGCCCCATACCACCGCCAAACGATGCGGCGATCTTCAGCGCCGCCTGTTTATCAAGACCTACCTCGTTTGCGTATGCGAGCACAACTGCCTGACAGCAATTGTACCCTTCCTTAAAATAGGCTTCCGCCTGCTTTGATTTCTCACTCATTTTTCTTCCTCCCTCTGATAGCCGATTACGATATCAGATGCGTTATCCAGCCATTTCCCTTCTATTTCTCCGATCTTTCCCGCGTCCGCCGCCTGCGCAATACGCGGATCGATAGGAATCTTCGCCAAAACCGGCAATCCATATTTTTCCGCCGTCTCTTCGATATGGCTTTCACCAAACACAGAAATTTCTTTCCCGCAATCAGGACACGCCAAATAACTCATGTTTTCGACCAGCCCAATGATCGGGATATTCATCATATTCGCCATTTGCACCGCCTTACCTACGATCATCGACACAAGCTCTTGCGGCGACGCGACCACAATGATTCCGTCAACGGGAAGCGATTGGAACACCGTCAGCGGTACGTCCCCCGTACCCGGCGGCATATCTACAAACAAGCAATCCACGTCCGTCCATACCGTATCTGTCCAAAACTGCTTGACTGTAGCGCCAATCACAGGTCCGCGCCATACGACGGGCGTTGTCTCGTCCGGCAGCAGCAGGTTAACAGACATGATCTGTATGCCCTCTTTGGTATATACAGGAAAAATCGTCTCTCCCGCGCCTGTCGCTTTTTCGGTCACGCCAAACATTTTTGGAATGGACGGTCCGGTGATGTCCGCATCCAGTATCGCTGTTACAAGTCCCTTTCTGCGCAGTTTGACCGCCATCATGGAGGTAACCAGCGATTTGCCTACACCGCCTTTGCCGCTTACCACGCCGATCACCTTTTTCACGGTACTCAACTCGTGCGGCTGTTCTATAAAATCCTTCGGATCCGCCTGACGAGAGGCACAACTTTCGCCGCAGCTTCCGCAATCATGCGTACAATTTTCACTCATTTCCTTTTTCCTCGTTTTCCGTTAATCTTCTTCGCCTGTCTATTTCCGCCGTACGGATCTCCTTGTTGAGAAAATAGGAAATGACTGTACGGATCGCTACGATAGCCGCCAGGCGGATGATGTCTTCAATCGTAGGCTTGACGATCGTCTCTATGATATCCGCCACAATGAGGATCTCAAGGCTTAAGAGCACGTAACCGCCCAGACCGTTTTTCGTATCCTGCAATTTCATAAAGCGAATTTGCGGGCTTTTTAAAAAAATATGCGCCGCAAAAAAATCCTTTACGCTCAGCGCGACGCCCCACAGCAATATCACGATGGATACGATGTTAAGACATATTGTGACCACATTCAATATGGGTGCAAACGCCTGCATATACTCTCCTCCCTTTTTGCGCTATCTGGTTTATAAACAAAAAAACGCAACCAAAAACGCTGCGTCTTTTTTCATTCGTCTTATTTCTTGGGTACATTTTTGCGCGGATCACGCAGATACTCTTTGAAGCGCACCTTGAAGATGATAAAATACCCGACAACGCAACCCAGGATATATACGATACTGATAATGCCCCAGATAGATGAGATCCCCTGATTTGACATATACTCCAGTACAGACAAAACCAGCAGCGGCACACCGGCAATCCAGCAAAATTTCCGTAGAAGCTTTGCGTGTGCCTCCTTCATCTCTGCCGGATAATCGTTTTCATATACCTTACCTGTACCTTTGATCGCATAATACAACAAATATACCGCGATAAAGATATTGAACAATATCATAAAACTAAAAGCGCCATCCATCTACAACCGTTCCCCCTAAATTTTGTTTATTTTTACGCCATCAGGCGTATCTTTCAGCTCGTAACCGAGAGCTTTCAGCTCGTCGCGCAGCCTGTCAGCCTCTGCCCAGTCCTTTTGCGCGCGTGCAGCCTGTCGCTTTTCCGCCAATTCCGCGATCTCTGACGGGATCGATTCTTCCTTATCCGGCTCTATACCCAGTACATCAAGCAGTGTATCGAGCGCGGTTAGCGCCGAAAGTGCGTCCTGCGCGCGTCCGCCATTTTCAAACAGCGTATTGAGCTCCTTGATGTATTCGAATATCCCGCCGATTGCATCCGCTGTATTAAGGTCATCGTCCATAGCGGTATTAAATTTATCCATGACCCTATCAATAGCCTGCTGCACCCCCACAGAAATATCTTTTGGATTCGCGATGATGAATTGCAGATTTTCGCGGCAATTCAGGATGCGGTCATACGCGCTTTCCGCCTGCTTTAACAACTCGCCGGAAAAGTTTATCGGGTTTGCGTAATGCGCGCTCAGCATAAAGAGACGCACCGCACTTCCGCGAAATTCCTTTAAGATATCGCGTACGGTAAAGAAGTTACCCGCAGATTTAGACATTTTCTTATTATCGATATTGATGTAACCGTTGTGCATCCAATAATTTGCGAATGGTTTGCCTGTCGCTGCCTCGCTTTGCGCGACTTCGTTTTCGTGGTGGGGAAATTTAAGATCCTGTCCGCCGCCGTGGATGTCGATCGTGTCGCCTAGATACTTCATGCTCATAGCAGAACATTCGATGTGCCAACCCGGACGACCTTTACCCCACGGGCTGTCCCACGCGATCTCGCCATCCGTTTTCTGCGCCTTCCACAACGCGAAATCCATCGGATTTTTCTTGCTTTCGTTGACATCGATGCGCGCGCCCAGATTAAGCTCTGACAGATCCTGCCCCGAAAGCTTGCCGTATCCGTCAAAGCTTTGTGTGTCAAAATAGACATCGCCGTTAAGCTCATAGGCATGATTGCCATCAATGAGCTTTTTGACGAGCGTAATAATATCGTCGATGTGTTCCGTTGCTTTGGGATGCACCGTCGCCGGACGAATGTGCAACGCCTGCGCATCTTTGAAATATTCACCGATAAAACGTTCCCCCAGCTCGGGAACCGTGATACCCTCTTCCGCCGCGACGCGAATCATTTTGTCGTCTACGTCCGTAAAATTCTGCACAAAATTCACTTGATAACCGCGATATTCGAGATAACGGCGCAACGTATCAAAAACAATGAAGGGGCGCGCATTTCCGATATGAAAATAATTGTACACCGTAGGCCCGCACGCGTAAATGTTGAACTGTCCGGGCACGAGCGGATTTAGCGTTTCCTTTTCCCCTGTCATAGAGTTGAAAATTTTCAAACTGATTTCACCTTTTTCCTTTTCACAATCCATTCCATTATAATATATCCTTTCACAAGTCGCAACAGAATAAAACAAATTTCATTGCATACAATCAAACGTTCAACACCTAGGTTTCATTTTGCGCATCAAGCTCCATCCATTGTTCAAGCAACGCCTCATACCGCGCTTTGACCTCTTCAAGCTGCGCGCAATTTTTGTTTAATAACGCATAGTCCGCAGGGTTATCGTCGATCTCCTTTTGCAAACGCTTTTCGTCCGCCTCAAGCTCCTTTAATCCCTTTTCCAGCACGCCAAGCTCTTGCCGTCGTTTTGCTTCCTGCGCGCGGCGCTGTTTCGGATTGATTGCCGCGTCCTCTTTTGGCTTTGCCTGCGCTTGCGGCACATCCATTTGCGCCGCCATCTCTTCCTTGACGCTTTGATATTCGTCAAATGTCCCCTCGAACATATTTACCTTTTTATCGGCGATCTCGTATACCTTCCCCGCCAGCGCGTTGATAAAATATCTGTCGTGCGACACAAACAAAAGCGTTCCTTCATATTCCTTGAGCGCCTGCTCAAGCGCCTCACGCGCGGGCAGATCGAGATGGTTGGTCGGCTCGTCCAGCAACAATACATTATAGTCACCGCACATGAGCAGCGCAAGACCCACTTTGGCGCGCTCACCGCCCGACAAATCTCCCACGCGTTTGAATACATTTTCCCCCGTCAGAAGTACACGTCCAAGCATAGAACGCGCGCCGTATTCCAGCAGCGATGGAAATGCATCCCATATCTCGTTCAACACCGTCTTTGAAGGTGTCATATTTTTATTCTCCTGATCGTAGTATCCGACGATCGTATTTTTTCCAAAGGCAATATGCGCGTCCGCCGACTTGTTCGCGTGCTGCATCAACAATTTAATGAGCGTGGATTTTCCCGTGCCATTGTCGCCGACGATCGCCGCTTTTTGCCCGCGCTTCAATTCCATACCGATATCGCTCGCAAGAACCTTTTGCTCCTCACCCACCGTAAGCGTCAGGTCCGTAACCGTCAGTACGTCGTTCACCGGGCGTACGCTAAATCCAAACGAAAAATGCGGCGCGCTTACGTTCGTACGCGGCTTTGAGATACGCTGCAAACTGCTCAACTTTTTCACACGGCTTTGCGCACTTTTCGCGGTGGATGCGCGCGCCAGATTGCGCGCAACATAATCTTCCATGTGCGCGATCTGCCGCGATTGCTTTTCGTATTCCTTCATCTGAAAAGAAACGTATTCCGCTTTTAATTGCTTATACTGCGTATAGTTGCCCGTATATTCAGTCAGCTCCGCCCCCTCGATTTCCCAAATCTTCTGTGCAAGCTTATCCAGAAAATACCGGTCATGCGACACGATAAGCACTGCGCCCTTATAGCCGCGCAAATACTCCTCCAGCCACATCAACGTTTTGAAGTCGAGGTGGTTGGTTGGCTCATCTAAAATCAGCAGATCGGGATCCATCAACAGCAGCTTTGCTATGGCAAGCCGCGTCTTCTCGCCGCCGGATAATGTCGCGATCGCCGTTTCATGTGCCTTGTCCGAAAACCCCATACCGTTGAGTATTTTTTTGATATCGACCTCGATCTGGTATCCGTCCTTCGCCTCAAACAGAGCCTGCGCGTGGGCATAATCACGCTGGATCGCTTTGTCGTCCGGATGAATGTGCATTTCCGCTTCCAGCCTGCGCATGTCCTCTTTGGCAGCAAGCGCCTCGTGAAACACTTCACGCATCTCAGCAATAATCGTATTGCCCCCGTCAAGACCGCTGTTTTGCTCCAGATACCCAATAGACAGCCCCGACTTATGGATCACGCTGCCCCCCTCCGGCAAAATACGTTTTGTAAGCGTATTGAGAAGCGTAGTCTTCCCCGCGCCATTCGCGCCGATCAGCCCGATCTTATCTCCGGCATTCAAATTCGCCGTTATATTCTTTAATATTTCCACATCGCCATAAGCGACGCTCACGTCCGCAAATGATGCAAGCATTTCGATCCCCTCTTTACTAGATTCCTCACCGAGTATATCACAATGCGCGCCGCCCTTCAAACGTTTCTGCGCGCGTGATATAATAGAAAAAAACAACGGAGGAGCTTTGTATGAACACGCCCGATCTGACGAAGGATATCAACACACTGTCGCGCTTTCTCGCGCTGCGCGACATTCCCGCGCTCATACCCTCCTTGCTCAAAGAAAAAACGGGCGCTTGCCATGTGGACGTATTACTTGTATTCGGCTGTGAGATCATCGCTGTGATCGAATGCGCAGCGCGTGCCGCAGCGCAAGGACTGTGCGGCAATGTTGTATTCAGCGGCGGGATCGGTCATTCTACGCAAAACCTTGCGAACACGGCACATAACCTGTTCGGCGGGGACTACGCCAGCTTGAGCGAGGCGGAAATCATGGCACAGATCGCGACCGAGCAATACGGCATGGATCCGTCTATCATTCTGTGCGAAGGGCAATCCACCAATTCCGGTGAAAATGCGCGTTTTTCCCTCGCGCTTCTTGCAAAGCGCGGCATTTGCGTAAACAGCGCGATGCTTATGCAAGACCCATTCATGCAGCTGCGCAGTCACTATACGCTTCTCAAATATCTAAAGCCCGGCGTACCGCTCATCAGCTACGCACCCTTCATTCCCCACGCGGGCATTGCTTGCGGCAGCGAAAACGGATTGTGGTCACAGGAACGTTTCAAAGAATTTTTGTTGCGTGAGATCCCACGTCTGCGCGACGACGAAAACGGCTATGGACCTATGGGCGCCGGCTTCATGGAACATGTCGATATCCCCCCTGAAGTCGAGGAAAGCTACGCGCGCATCTGCCACGCATACGAATCATAACAAAAAACAGGACGCATCCGGAGATACGTCCTGTTTTTATGAAACTATCCGGCAGATCACTCCGTTAATCCAGCTGTATCAGCGTGCCGCTTTGACCTTCAATGGCAAGCGGTGCTTTGTCAAGCGAACCGATGATTGCCTTCCGCCCTGCTTTGCTGTTCGCAAACTCACACGCGGCCTGCACTTTGGGCAGCATGCTGCCCGGTGCGAATTGTCCTTCTGCTATGTATGACTTCGCCTCTGTGGGTGTCATACGTATGATCTCTTTTTGGTCGGGCTTGCCAAAATTGACACAGACACGGTCTACCGCCGTTAAAATAAACAAGTACTCTGCATGTACAAGCTCCGCCAGCTTTTCTGCCGCAAAATCTTTGTCGACTACCGCCGCAACGCCTTTATATCCATCTTTTGTACGGATAACCGGGATTCCGCCGCCGCCGCCCGCAATAATGACCTCGCGCGCGCTGATCAGTGTATCCAGCGTCATGTATTCGTAAATACTGACCGGCTTAGGCGAAGCAACGACTCTGCGCCATCCGCGCCCTGCGTCCTCCACATATTTACAGCCCGTTTCCTTCATCAACTTCTTTGCCGTCTGCTCATCATAAAACGCGCCGATCGGCTTGGTCGGATTTTCAAATGCCGGATCGTTTTCGTCCACGATGACCTGCGTAAGCATGGTTATGACGGGTGTATCGTTGTTGCCGTTTGCTACCAGCTCCGCGTCGATCGCCTGCTGCAAATGATAGCCGATGTAACCCTGACTCATCGCCGTACATTCCGCAAGCGGCATCATCGGCGTATAACCACCCTCAAAGCCTTTTTCAAACGCAAGATTGATCATCCCGACCTGAGGTCCGTTCCCATGACATACAATGATATCATTTCCCGCCAAAATCAGCGGTACGATCGACTTTGCCGCAAATTTCACTTTTTCCATCTGCTCTTCAGGCGTATTTCCAAGCGCATTGCCCCCGAGCGCGATCACCATTCTGCACATACTTTTTCACCTGCCATACTTTTGCGCCGGGTAAGCGGGACGCTTGCGCCCCGCCTTTCCTGCGCAGTTCGTTATAAGGTTGCGCGGAGGCCACCCCGCGCAAATGTGTAAACCGAATTATTTTTTCCCTGACGGTTGCTGCTGCGTGATGCAGTGTACATTTCCGCCGCCCAACAATATCTCGCGCGCGGGAATCTGCACGATCTCGCGGTCTGGGAAGCACTCTTTTAGCGTTGCCACAGCCTTTGCGTCATTCGGATCGCCAAAGCCGGGAACCACAATACCGCCATTGGCGATATAGAAGTTCACATACGAAGCTGCAAGCCTATCCCCCTCAAGGCGCGGGAGCGTACCATCTACAGCGTCTACACCCTCTTCCTCCGCTTTTGTGATCGTAATGGGAGAAGGAACATACATTTTGACGATCTCCAGCTTTCTACCCTTTGCGTCTGTTGTACTCTCGAGAATATCAAGGTTTTCTTTACTGATGGCGTACTGCGGATCGCTTTCATCATCCGTCCACGCAAGCAGTACCTTACCCGGCTTAACAAAGCAGCAGATATTATCCACGTGACCGTTCGTCTCGTCGAGATAAATACCGTTTTTCAGCCATATGACCTTATCAGCACCCAGATAATCACACAAAACCTCTGTGATCTCTTCTTTTGTCAGATGCGGATTTCTTCCCTCGGAAAGCAGGCATTCCTCCGTTACCATGACCGTGCCTTCGCCATCAGAATGGATGCTGCCGCCCTCCAATACAAAATCATTGAGGCGATACCGTCCCTTGCGCTCGATATCACACATCTTGCGCGCCACTTCGTCATCTTTGTCCCACGGGAAATAAAGTCCGTCTACCAATCCTCCCCATGCGTTGAATGTCCAGTCTACACCGCGCACCTCGCCCGCGTCGTTTACCACAAACGTCGCGCCGCAATCACGAATCCACGAATCGTTGTTGGACATTTCGATCACGCGGATATCTTCCGGCAGCATACCTCGCGCGTTCTCATACTGATCCTCATTGACCAAAACCGTAACCGGCTCAAACCGGTTGATCGCACTTGCGACCTCAACGAATACCTTTTGCGCGGGCTTGCCGCCCATACGCCAGTTGTCCGGTCTCTGCGGCCAGATGATCCAGCAAGCGTCATGATGCTCGAATTCGCCCGGCATTCTGAATCCGTCCGCCTTTGGTTTAGAAGTATAATTTTTCATTGTAAACACAACCTTTCTAACAATTATTTTTCTTCGATTTCCTTGGGTGCTTTTTTCGTTGTGACCGCCGCAATAATCTCGCCCAGCACAACGGAAATACCTACACCGATGATAAGCGTCCAATCAGGCACCAGCGTATTTAACTCTGCGTCGTAATAGAACAAGCAGAAAATGATCGCCAGTACAAGCAGGACAAACGGTATCCATGTCATCAGACCGATCAGTACTTTGCCGCCGCCGACCTTATACGGGCGCTCCCTGTCCGCATCTACCTTGCGCAGCTTTTGGAACGCCGGGAACATAAAGAGATAAGAAGCGAGCAACGTAACAACATTGAGTGCGAACAGCGTCCAGAACGAATCCACCGCTTCCGGATTCACTTGTCCCAGTATCGCTGCGATCACGACGATGACCGTCGCCACCACACCGTTGATGATGTTTGCGCTGGAAGGAACCTCATCCTTGTTTTCTTTTTCAAATACTTTGGGCATCGCATGGTCACGCGCCGCGTACATTGCCACATAGTTTACACCAAACGACCACGATGCAAGATTCGCAATCAGTGAGAACATGAACAAAATACCGATGATCGATAAAATGATGCCCGGCGCCCCTGCAAGCAGGATCCCTGCCGCATCCATCAAGCCGCTATCCACGGAAAGTTCGTTATACGGAATCGCCGCGCTTACGCCAAACGCACCAAACAAGTAGAATACCGCAATCAGTATACCGCCCACAACGATCGCTTTGGGAATCTCTTTTTTGGGATTTTGCATATCTCCCGCAAATGTCGTGACAACCTCAAAGCCCATGAAGTTGAACAAGATGATCGCGATGAACGAAATGCCCATCAGCGGCGAAATGTCCGCCAGCGATCCTGTATTTGCAAAGCCGTTTACCACCGCGCCGTAAATACCAAGACCGCCCATCGCCACGATCAGTATAACCTTGACGACCGTACCGAGATTGATGAGCCACTTGCTTTGGCTGACACGATAATTGCTGATCAGAATAACTACCCAGATAAACGCAAGCTGTATCACGAGCGTCAGTATCCAGTTGATCTCCATCCCTGTTACCGCGATCATAATGTCTGTGAAAAGCACAGCCAGCGAAGCCATCCACAGCGGGAAGTTGACCCAGTAATACCACGCGACGCGCGAGCCGTTACGCCTTCCAAACGCGCGCTTTACCCAGTCGTAAAGACCGCCCTCATCGTCGTACGTCGTTCCAAGCTCTGCGGATATCATGCCATACGGCAGGAAGAACGCCACAAGCATGATCGCCCACCAGATGTACTGCCACGGACCGATTGCCGCCGCGGGCGCTACCGCTTCTACGACAAGCACGATACATACCGCTGCCAGTACCGCGTCGAAAAGTTTGAATTTTTTCTTTGTTGCCATCATTTACCTATCCCTCCTTTTATTTACTCTTTCTGACTTTTGATCCACCGGAAAAATAAAAAGCTATGAACAGATAATACCCGAAAATTTCCGGCGCTTACATGAATATATAACGCGGGAAACCGCGCCCGTTATGGGCGCGCCGTTTTCCGCATCTTTCAAGAATGGATGTTTCAAATCAATTTGATTTCTTTCATATAAGCCTCAAGCCCTGCTTTGGAAGCATCTTTTGCTACAGCATCCACCGGTTTTTCCGGATACATGAAGTATACAAGCAAGGAACGCATTGCGCTTAAACGATTCTCTGCCTCGTCGATCACAATAGAGTACGGCGCGTCGATGACCTCGTCCGTTACTTCCTCACCGCGGGTCGCGGGCAGGCAGTGCATGAATTTTGCGGTAGGCGCTGCTTTTTTCATCATTGCCGCGTCCACCTGATATTTCGGATAAAAGATACGCATACGCTCTTCTTCGGAAAGCTCCGCTTCATACAGACCATACCAAACGTCCGTATAAATAAAGTCTGCGTCCTTCATCGCCTCGTCTTCGTCTTCTGTGAGCAGGAAAGAACCGCCCGATACCTTGCAGTTTTCCTCGCAAATTTTCCGGAAATGCTCTTTGAGCTGGAAATCCTTGGGTCCAAACTGCACGAATTTCATTCCAAGCTTTGTCGTCAGCATCGCAAGGGACGCGCATACCTGTGTTGCGTCTCCCACAAACACGACCTTGCAGTCTTCCATCTTCTTGCCTTCCGGCAAATGCTCCTTCATTGTGATGGCATCGCCCATTTCCTGCGTCGGATGGTTATAGTCGCTCATGCCGTTAATGACGGGAATAGACGCGCCCTTCGCCATCTCGACGATCGTGTTATGGCGTTCTACACGCGCCATCAAGATATCCACCAGTCGCGACAGTACGCGCACGGTATCGCTTACCGACTCATGCTTGCCCATCTGTATCTGTCCGGGAGCAAGGTATTGCGCATGACCGCCCATCTGTGCCATTGCCGTTTCAAACGAAACGCGCGTGCGTGTGGAGGACTGTTCAAAAATCATCCCCAGCACTTTGTTTTTCATCAGCTGTGGATAATATCCCAGCTTGATGCATTTCTTGATCGCGATCCCCAGATCGATGATCTCCATTAATTCCTTTTTTGTAAAATCCGTGGTGTCTACAAAATCTTTGATACGAGCCATAGTGTACATCCTCCTTGAAAAAGTGAATTGTTTATCAGACCGGAGCTGTGTCCGGTTGGTCGACTCCTGTTACCACCGAGATGTCTTTTTTCATGAAATTGTTTCTTGGATAATTTTATGATAGTGGCACAAACGTTTAAAGTCCATACAAATGAAACGTTTTGGAATAAACAAAACAAGTATGAAATTATGTTCCTCATTTGTTAACAAAATCGCAAATCTCCATTTTCCGGAAGGCTGTGCGTATGTTATTATGCGTCGTTTGCGTCCTTTTTACGCAATCTTTCCTCCCTGCGCTTTTGCGCGCGATCATACTCCTTTTGTTCATTTTCCGTTTTTGGAACAAACGGCGGTACTTCTTTGGGCTTTCCATCATAACCAAGTGCCACAAAAACCAGATAAGCCGTATTGGTACGCGTCTTTTTATCTGTATTGCACCGTTCGCTGTATACGTCAACACGCACTTCAAGCGATGTGCGCCCCGTCCACGTTACGCACGCGTTTAAGGTAACGATCCCGCCCAGCGGTACGGGATGTTTGAAATCCATACTATCGAGTACAGCAGTCGTCACAATGCTGCGCGAATGACGCGTTGCCGCAACCGCGCCAATGATATCCACCCACTGCATAAGCGTTCCTCCATGCAGATTCCCCAATTGATTGATGTCTTCCGACATCACGATATGCGTCGTTTCCGCATGTCCTTTTCCACTGTAATCCATGTTCTACCCCCGTGTAGTTTTTCTATATGCTACTTATACCCTCCTTTTATGTTTTTATGCAAAAAGCACGTTCCTTTTTGCATATCCTCATCATTTTGGTTTATTAATAATGCGTTAAACTTTGCGCTATAAATATAAGAGGTAAAAGGAATACGGATATGAAGAAGATCGGTTTCATACAATTGATGTTTTTGACGATGGCTTTTTTTGCCTCTATACGTCGCGTGCCCAATATCGCATACGCGGGATGGGAATCCGTTTCTTTTATGATATTTGCGATCGTGATGTTCGTGATCCCGATCTCCTTTGTTTCGGCGGAACTCGCGACCGCAATGCCCGTTGACGGCGGTCTGCCCGTATGGATCAGCAAAGCGCTTTCCCCGCGTTGGGGCTTTGTCGCGGCGTGGCTCGTATGGATCCAGATGTGTTTTGGCATGGTGACTGTGGGCGCGGCTTTTGCGGACATGCTTGCCACAATTTTTGGCGCAAAGGAATTGATCAACAATAATATCTTCATCGGCATCGTGGTGATCGGCGTGTTCTGGCTCATTACGCTGTTCATCATAAAAGGCGTCCCCATTACCGCCATCAGTACGTACGGAACGATTTTCGGTCTTTTTGTTCCGCTGGTGGTCCTTCTTGTGTGCGGCACAATCTTCGCCGTGACAAAGGACACAGGCGCGCTCACACCACCGCCCCTTTCGCAAATCATCCCCAATGCTTCGGATTTTGATACATTATCCCGCCTTTCGGGCATCATCTTTTTGTTTGCGGGTATGGAGCAAGCCTCCAGCTTTGCAAACCGCATCGACAATCCGCGCAAAAACTATCCGCGCGCGATTATTTTGGCGACCGGTCTTGTTGCGATCCTCTTTACGTATGCCGGGCTTGTGACGGACGCGATCGCGGGACCATCAGGCATTGCCCTTGCCGACCCCGCACAGGTCTTTTCCGTGATGTTTGACAGTTGGGGGATCGGCTGGGTCACGATCGCCATCGCCGTCATGATCGCGCTTTCATGCGTGACAGAAATATCCGCGTGGACCTCCGGTCCTTCGCGCAGTATGCTTCGCTGCGCAAACGCCGGCAATCTGCCGCCCGCATTCCAAAAGGTAAATAAGCACGATATCCCCGTACCAATCATGATACTGCAGGCTGTGATCGTTACGGCGGTTGCGCTTATCTTTGTATTCATCCCCGGCACGAACGGCGTATTCAATACCATCCTTACGATGGCTGTCGTGCTGTACTGCGTTGTATATATCCTGATTCTGTTGTCCGGCATCATTTTCCGCCGCAGACATCCGCGCGACTCCCATTCCTTTAAAATCCCCGGCGGCATGCCCGGTATGTGGATCTTCTCGATCATCGGACTGATCGGCGTTGCGTTCGTCATCTTTACAAGCTTTATTCCTCCCGCCTCTTTGCGCACGGATGCCGCATCGAGCACAGGCT
>CAZBSH010000040.1:0-19707 GCA_964494645.1 uncultured Christensenella sp.
GACTTTTTTGGCCAAAATTTACAGATGAAGATCCCGGAGCGGGTGTCGAACTGATCGTCAGTGTTAAGCTGGATATACTGGATGAGGAAGCACTTGCGTTTCACTTGATTTCGCTGCTTAAAGTTTCGGCGCCGACGATGCTGATCGACCGCTATAAGCTGGAAGATTTAGCGAAGGATTCGTATGAAATACTTTGCGATATCTGTAAGGCGCGTGGATTTTTGCTCAGGGGCGGCGTCTTTGACACGGAGCGCGGTGCGAAAACGCTGCTCGATGAATTCAAAAACGGAAAAATGGGCAGAATATCATTAGAAAAATCGGAGCGCATTTGAATGGGAAAGCGCGAAGAGAAGCAAAAAGAAAAGCTTGTTGTCATGACGGAATACGAAAAGTTTCATTGGGCAAAGGGGCAATATCTTATCGCGGGAATCGACGAAGCAGGACGCGGACCTCTGGCGGGACCTGTTGTTGCGGCATGCGTGATCATGCCTAAGGACGATTTGATTTTAGGGATAGATGATTCAAAAAAGATATCGGAAAAACGCAGAGAAGCGCTATACGAGCTGATTGTGGAAAAAGCGGTTGATTATTCGATCAGTGTGGTAGATAATAATATAATAGATGAAATCAACATTTTAAACGCGGCAAGAATGGCGTTTAAAAATGCGTTGAATGGGCTTCATGTCCGACCGGAACATGTATATACTGATGCTATGAACCTTGAAACAGAGATTCCGTATACGTCGCTTATAAAGGGCGATGCAAAGGTCTATACGATTGCCGCTGCGTCGATTTTGGCAAAGGTGACGCGTGACGCGATCATGCGCCGGTATGATGAGGAATATCCGCAGTATTTATTTGCGAAGCATAAAGGATACGGCACGAAGGCGCATTATGACGCAATCCGTGAATATGGGATACTGGATATCCATAGAAAGACTTTTTTAAAGAAGATATTGGGGGATTGATGGATCGTCAGGCGATTGGTAAAGCGGGGGAAGATTTCACCTGCGAATATCTTAAAAAATACGGGATGTACATTTTAGCGCGCAACTATCGGGCGAAAAAGGGAGAAATTGATGTGATCGCGCGCGATGGGAATACCATTGTTTTCATTGAAGTAAAAACGCGCTCTAATTGCGCATACGGTACAGCGGGTGAAGCGGTGACATACAGAAAGCAGCAGATGATCGTAAAAACTGCGCAATGGTACATCATGCAAAATAACATAAAGGAGTCAGATTTTCGTTTTGACGTGGCGGAGGTTTCCGCAAATGGTGCGAATTTTTCGATGAATTATTTAAAGAATGCATTTGGCGTTTGAACGAATGGAAGCAGGCATGGAAGCACAATTGAAAGTACAGAATGAATTTATCGTTTGGTTCACCGTTTTAGGTGTGATTTTTTTGATGCTCATGGTATATCTATACCATGCGAAAAAGCAGCCGAATCCGTTTAAAAAACAGCTTTCCTCAATGAGTGCCTTTATCATATTTGCGGCGATCGCCTTTTTGATACGGATTGCGATCGCTTATTCCCTTCCGGGTTATATGACAGATATGGATTGCTTTAAGGCATGGTCGAATTACGCTTATGAGGGCGGGCTTGCCAACTTCTATACCGGTGATTTTTTTGCGGATTATCCGCCGCTTTACGTATATGCGTTGTCCTTCCTTGGATTTTTAAGGGATGCTTTTTCTATAGACATCAATTCGCAAATGTTTTCGATGATGATACGCTTGCCTGCAATGATTTGTGATATTGTGGCGGCTTATGCTGTTTACAGGATCGCGCGACAAAAACTGGACAGTCGCATGGCGCTTTTTCTTAGTATGTTTTTGCTTTTGAACCCGGCGGTCATCTTTAATTCCAGCGCGTGGGGACAGGTCGACATCCTTGTGACAATGATGATGGTACTTACGGTCTGGCTGATGGTGAAAGACAAGCTGGTGTTTGCCTCCGCTGTGTTTATGCTTGCTTTTTTACTTAAACCACAGGCGATTATGATCGCGCCGTTACTTGCGTATGTATTGATCCGTAATATTGTCTGTAATGAGAACAAGAGAAAGGGTATGATAACACTTCTGGTATCGCTTGGTGTGATGGCAGGGTTGTTTTTCCTTGTTCCGCTTCCGTTCGGCGTTGATCAAGAGCCGTTATGGATGGTCAACAGGATGTTGGGGACAATCGGTCAATATCCGCAGGTGACGCTTAACGCGTTCAATTTATACGGTATGCTTGGTGTTAACTTTGTGGATGCGTCGAGCCTTGTTTTCTTGGGGCTGGGGGCTAATGTGTGGGGATTTATACTGATTGCGGTCGTATGCCTTTATGCGCTGTGGATGTATCTTAAAAACCCCAAAAAAGAATTTCTGTTTGCGATCGCGGCATTTATCATCATGGGGGTATTTGCGTTTGGGCATGGAATGCATGAACGTTATTTGTTTCCTGTTCCGATCCTACTGCTGTTTGCGTATATATTGATTCAGGACAGGCGACTGGTTTTGTGCACGGTACTGACATTTATGGCGCTGCTCTTGAATCAGAGCCTTACGCTATATTATTATCAGATCGTGATTCCACAGGGCTGGGTGATCGCTGTTTCAGCACTCAATATGGCAATTTTTGGGCTTGTCGGATATGTGATCACGCAAATTGCGCGTGGGCGCGTGAAATATAAAAGTGCGAAATCGGAAGAAGTGCGTGAGCCGATTCAGAAGTGTCCGGAACAGATGAGGCTTGACGGTTTTGCTGAAAAGAAGTTGAGGATGACAAGAAAGGACACATGGGTCATGGTGTTGATTACTGTGATCTATGCTGTCGTTGCTTTTACCAATCTGGGCGCGTTTAAAATACCCGAAACGGCGACTGTGCTTGATGAGCCGGTGACGATTGAATTTTCTCAGCAGGAGCAGATATCGCAAATCAAATATTACGCGGGATATGGGGAAGAAAAATTTGATATCCAGTATTCTCAGGACGGATCAACGTTTTATCCGGTCAGCCTGAAAAAGGGTGCGGAAGAGCAAACGACCATTGAACATCAGTTTAAAAATATGTATCGCTGGCAGGTATATGATACGAATATCCATGCAAAGTACTTGAAGTTTGCGCCTTTAGATCAAGGAGAGTTACCTGTTTTAGAGATTGCAGTCAAAAATGCGGACGGGGCATGGATTGCGCCGGAAAATGTGATTTCTAATTCGCCGGATGCGCAAAATCTTTTTGATGAACAGGTTCTGATCCCTGAGGAGTCCACCTATATGACAGATTTCTATTTTGATGAAATCTATCATGTGCGGACGGCATATGAAAACATTCATCAGCTCCAGCCTTATGAGATAACGCATCCGCCGCTTGGCAAGCTTATTTTGTCGCTGGGTATTCAGATGTTTGGCATGAATCCGTTCGGCTGGCGGTTTATGGGAACGTTGACGGGCGTGCTGATGTTGCCGATCATTTATTTATTTGGAAAAATGCTGTTTAAAAAGACAAAATATGCGGCGTTTGCGACGATTCTTTTGGCGGCGGATTTTATGCATTTTGCGCAGACGAGGATTGGAACAATAGACAGCTACAGTATATTGTGGATTATGTTGATGTACTTTTTTATGTTCCGGTTTACGCAGGTGAACTTTAACAAACAAAAACTTTCAAAGACGATTATACCATTGTTTTTGAGCGGGCTGTTCTTTGGGATCGGCGCGGCGACCAAATGGTTGTGTATTTATGCAGGCGCCGGACTGCTGGTTATATTCCTGATCACAATGTGGAAGCGAAGCAGGGAGTATCGCTTTGCAAAGCAAAGCCGCGCGCCCGATTATGAGGGAATCGTCAAAACATATAAATATAATGTTGCGATCATCCTTGCGAGCTGCGTATTTTTCTTTCTATTGATTCCAATCGTAATATATCTGCTTTCATACATCCCGTACACGCAGGTAACGACGGGTACAGCGTACGAGTGGATACGCGAGGGAGATCTGAAATATCATTATAGCGTATTGGGCAATCAGTTTTATATGCTAAACTATCATTCGACGCTCGATCCGGCGACAGTACACCCATTCTCGTCGATGTGGTATTCATGGCCGGCGGACGTACGCCCGGTATTGTTCTTTAATGGTCATAATGATGTGACAGGGACGGTGTCTACGCTTTCCACGATGGGTAATCCGCTGCTTTGGTGGTCTGGCGTTGTGGCGTGCGTATGGTTGATTGTGGATAGTGCGAAGGGGAAACACAGGAGTTGGGGCATTACGTTTCTTGCGATTGCGGCGCTGTCCCAGTTTATGCCGTGGTGGTTCGTCTCGCGCGAGGTATTTATTTATCATTATTTTGCTACAGTGCCGTTCCTGATTTTACTGATCGTGTATTGGTTGCGCAATGTGGAGCGTGATTTTAAATATGGAAAGCAATTCGGATGGATATTTATTGCGGCATGTATCGGTATGTTTATTGCGTTTTATCCGGTGATTACGGGCATTCCTGCGAATCCGGATTATTTGGCAGCGCTGCGGTGGATGCCGACATGGCCGTTTTACGGTTAACAGCGTCTTTAAAGGGGGATGGGGATGCTAGCAAAGGTGTTGAGCTTCGGGCTTAAGGGGATCGAAGGGTATCCGGTGCTCGTAGAGACAGACGTATATAGCGGGTTGCCGGCTTATGAGCTTGTGGGGCTTGGAGATACGGCGATCAAGGAAAGCAAGGAGCGTGTGCGCAGCGCGATCAAAAATTCTGGGTTTGAGTACCCCGCCAAGCGCATTACGATCAACCTTGCTCCGGCGGATTTGAAAAAAGAAGGACCGCTATATGATCTCGCGATCGCAATTGGTATTCTCGCGGCCAGTGAGCAAGTTTTGCCTGATCTGCTTAAATATATGGTGGTATTTGGGGAGCTTTCGTTAAACGGCGACGTACGACCTGTGAATGGTATTTTGCCGATGGTAATCGAGGCACGCAAACGTGGTTTCAATTTTATGGTAGTGCCGCAGGAGAACGCACAGGAAGCAAGCTATATACAAGATGTGAAGATATTACCTGTGAAAAATTTACTGGAGCTGACAAAAATACTCAACAAGAACCAACAGCCTGAATTTTTTGCGCCATCGGCGTGGGAAACACCGCAGAATGGAAAAGAAACAGACGTTGATTTTCAAGATATCAAGGGGCAGGAAAAAGCCAAGCGCGCGATGGAGATCGCCGCTGCGGGCATGCACAATATTCTGCTGATCGGCTCGCCGGGGTCGGGTAAGAGTATGCTTGCAAAAGCGCTGCCCGGCATTTTGCCGGATTTGACATTTGAAGAAGCGTTGGAAGTTACGAAAATGCATTCTATCGCGGGGGAGCTGGAAACAGATAACGGTATTATTCGGACGCGTCCATTTCGCAGTCCGCACCACATGAGCTCTGCTGTAGCGGTTACGGGAGGCGGAATGAAAAACCGACCGGGTGAGATCAGTCTTTCGCATTGCGGGGTGCTCTATTTTGACGAATTGCCGGAATTTCGGCGCGATATATTGGAGGCGCTGCGTCAGCCTCTTGAGGACGGGAAGATAACCGTGTCCCGCGCGAACAGTAAGGTGACATATCCGGCGGACGTGATGTTTGCGGCATCTATGAACCCATGTCCGTGCGGAAATTTTGGTTCGGAGGACGTGGAATGCCGGTGTACGCCTGCACAGATCAGCCGGTATCTGTCTAAAATATCAGGACCGCTCTTGGATCGGATCGACCTGCATGTAGAAATGAGCAGGGTGAAATATGATGAGCTGCGCAGTACGCAAAAACAGGAGACCAGCGCGCAAGTGCGTGAACGTGTGAACGGCGCGCGCAAGCTTCAGCAGGTGCGGTATCGTGGAATCGGAAAGCATTGTAACGCGCAATTGAGTTCTGCGGAGGTCAAGGAATACTGCGTGATCGGGAAACAGGCGCAGGAGCTTTTGCGTGTGGCGTTTGACAAGATGAAGTTAAGCGCGCGTTCTTACACGCGCATTTTGCTGGTGGCACGTACGATCGCGGATATTGATGGCAGCGATGCGGTGGATGCGGCACATATTGCAGAAGCGGTGCAGTACCGGTCGCTCGATAAGAAATATTGGGGATTTTCGTATGACTGAGATTACGCAGGAGGAGAAATACTGGGTATGGTTGGCGTCCTCTGAGGGGATCGGACCGGTGCGCTTTTATAATATATTGAATGCTTTCACGGATTTGCAAAATGCGTGGGACAATTGTGCTGACATCGGGCGAATTGCGCCGGGGATCACAGAAAAATTAGCGGCAATCCTTAGAAAAAACGCGAATGACGCATATGTCGAGAATATTCTTTCCATGTGTGATAAAAAAGGAATC
The DNA here is from genome assembly GCA_964494645.1 of uncultured Christensenella sp. Taxonomy (GTDB): domain Bacteria; phylum Bacillota; class Clostridia; order Christensenellales; family Christensenellaceae; genus Christensenella. Next base: position 6,355 of record CAZBSH010000040.1, read on the forward strand.
CGTATTTTGACAAGGCTGAACCAGAATTATCCGCACACGTTGGCGGAAATTGAAAATCCGCCACCTGTACTTTATTATAGGGGAGAAATGCCAGAGTTTGATGAAAAGTCGTGCGGGATCGTTGGGTCGCGCAGACCGACGCGCAATGGGTTTGATATGGCACGTGAGGTTTCAAGTGGTCTGGCGGCGCAGGGCGTGGTCATCGTTTCCGGTATGGCGCTCGGGATCGACACAGCGGCACACGCCGGGGCGCTTGACGCAAAAGGTAAGACAGTTGCCGTTCTTGGGTGTGGTGCGGACGTAGTATATCCAAAAGAAAATCGCAGGTTGTATGACGCGATCATCGAAAATGGCGCGATCGTGTCGGAACTGTTGCCGTCAACAGAGCCGAAAGCACAGTTTTTCCCGCAAAGGAACCGGATTGTTTCAGGTTTGTCACGTGTGCTGATCGCGGGGGAAGGCGGGGACAGAAGCGGCGCGCGTATCACGGTGGATGATGCGCTCAGCCAGGGGCGCGAAGTATACACTCTTGCCTGCGATCTGAAATCACCCATGGCGAAACTGCCGCTTTATTTAATGGATTCCGGAGCAATGGTGGTACGTACCGCACTTGACGTGATGAATGATCAATCATGGGAAATGTCTTTTGGACTGGGGCAAGGAAAAAAACAAAAAGAAACGAATAAGCTTGATTTATTACAGGCGCAGATATACAATTTACTTTTAAAGGAAGTTTTGAATGCGGAGCAGATCGCGCAGGAGCTTGCTATTTCCGTGCGCGAAGCAAACACGGTGCTTACGGTAATGGAATTGAGCGGGCTGGTGGAGGGGATCCCCGGTGATAAATTCAGAATTAACAGTTAATTTACAGCTTACACATGCGATGTGGGGTATAATAGATAGAAGGATTTTTGGAGGAAAAGAATGGCAAACGAGACGACTGCCGCGAAAAAGAAAACGGTAACGAAGAAAACTGCGACGAAGAGAAAAACAGCCGCAAAGAAAACAACGAAGGGCGCGGCGTCAAATAAAAATCTGGTGATTGTAGAATCGCCGGCAAAAGCAAAAACGATCGAAAAGTTTTTGGGCAAAAATTATATTGTAAGAGCATCAAACGGACACTTGCGCGATTTGCCGAAGAGTACGTTTGGCGTAGATGTAGAAAATAATTTTGAACCGCAATATACGACGATTCGCGGCAAAGCGCAGCTCATCAAAGGATTAAAGGACGAGGCAAAGAAATCAAAAACGGTATTTCTTGCGACTGACCCGGATCGTGAAGGGGAGGCCATTTCTTGGCATATCGCAAATATGTTGGGGATTGATGTGCAAGACGCATGCAGGATCGAATTCAATGAGATCACGAAGGATGCGGTCACCAATGCGATCAAACAGCCGCGTAAGATTGATATGGATCGTGTAGATGCGCAGCAGGCACGCCGTGTGCTTGATCGGCTTGTGGGCTACAAGCTAAGCCCGTTGTTGTGGAAAAAAGTGAAAAAAGGTCTTTCGGCAGGGCGCGTGCAGAGTGTGGCGGTAAAAGTGATCGTAGATCGTGAAAACGAGATACGAGAGTTTAAACCTGAGGAGTTTTGGACGATTTCCGCAAACGTTAAAAAAGACGGACAGGAATTTGAAGCCAAATATTACGGACCGGATGGTAAAAAGACAAAGCTGGAAAAAGAAGCGGATGCACAAGCGGTTCTAGATGCTGTGAGGGGTGCGGATTTTGTGGTGCAAAAAGTTAACAGCGGGACAAGGAAAAAGAATGCGTTGCCGCCGTTCACGACGAGTTTGCTACAGCAGGCAGCGGCAGGTAAACTTGGATTTACCGCAAAAAAGACGATGATGCTGGCGCAGATGTTGTATGAGGGTGTACCGCTTGCGGACGGAAATACAACAGGGCTTATCACATATATGAGAACGGACTCTACGCGTATTTCAAGCGAGGCGCAGGCTGCCGCACAGGAGTTTGTGATCAACAAATATGGCGCGGACTATGTGCCGGACAAGCCAAACACTTATCGCGGACGCAAAAATGCGCAGGATGCACATGAGGCGATTAGGCCGACCTATGTCACGAATGCGCCCGATGATATCAAAAAGTTTTTGACCAATGACCAATATAAGCTTTATAAGCTGATCTATACGAGGTTTTTGGCAAGCCAGATGACGCCGTCTCTTTTTGAGACGCTAAGTTATGATATTGACGCGAACTCTCAGACATTTAAAGCGAGCGGATCGCGTATTCTCTTTAAGGGACATCTTGCGGTATATGATTCTAAGACAGACGATGACGAACAGAGCATGCTTCCGAAAGCGGAAGTGAAAGATGTATTGGAGCTTGTATCCATCGATCCGAAGCAGAATTTTACGCAGCCACCCGCGCGATATACAGAAGCGGCACTGATCAAATTTTTGGAAGAACGCGGTATCGGTCGCCCGAGTACTTATGCGCCTATTATTTCAACGATACAAGACAGAGGATATGTACGCAAGGAGGCGAAGTCCTTTGTGCCGACGGAGTTGGGAGAGATCGTTACAGACCTTATGGCAAAGAATTTCGCTGACATCGTGGATATTACATTTACGGCGGATATGGAAGAAAAGCTCGATAATGTGGAACAGGACGGCGCTAATTGGAAAGACGTGATCCGCAATTTTTATGGTCCGTTTGAAAAGGATCTGGAGCTTGGTGAAAAAAATATTGAACGGATCAAACTTCCGGAAAAGATATCGGACGTGATCTGTGAAAAGTGCGGCGCAAATATGGTATACAAAACGGGACGCTTTGGCGAATTTCTTGCATGCCCGAATTATCCTGATTGTAAGAATACAAAGCCGATCGTAAAGAAGCTGGACGTACCTTGTCCAAAATGCGGCGGTAACGTAGTCATAAAGCGCGCAGGAAAATCGGGTAAGAGTTTCTATGGCTGCGAAAATTATCCGAATTGCGATTTTGTTTCGTGGGACAAGCCGCTCGCTGAAAAATGCGAAAAGTGCGGATCGTATATGGTGGAATCGAAATATAAATACGGAAAAGCGTATAAAAAGTGTTCGAATCCGGAGTGTGAAACGAACCAGAAAAAGAAAACAGATGCAAAACAAGACAGTTAATGTGATCGGCGCCGGGCTTGCGGGGTGCGAATGCGCTTATCAGCTTGCAAAGCGGGGGATTGCGGTACGGCTTTACGAAATGAAACCTTATAAAAAGACACCTGCGCATAGCGCGGACGGGTTTGCTGAACTCGTTTGCAGCAATTCGCTTCGTTCGGACAGAATACACAATGCGGCGGGATTGTTAAAACAGGAAATGCGGTTGTTGGACAGTTTGATCATGCGGGTGGCTGATGGCAACGGTGTCGCCGCGGGCGGCGCGCTTGCGGTTGACAGAAGTGCATTTTCAGACGCGATAACAAAGGAGATGACCGAACACCCTGCGATCGAAGTTATAACGGGTGAGGTAACGGATCTGAATTGCTTTGGTGAGGAAATCGTTGTGATCGCGAGCGGTCCGCTCACGTCGGATGGGCTATCGCAGCAAATACAAAAGCTGAGCGGAGAAGAATATCTGCATTTCTTTGATGCCGCTGCGCCCATCGTTACAGCGCAAAGCATTGATATGGATCATGCGTTTTTTGCCTCGCGTTATGAACATGGCGGGGACGACTATGTGAATTGTCCGTTGACGCGTGAAGAATATGAGATTTTTTACCGTGAGCTGGTGGCGGCACAGTGTGCGCACATGCACGGATTTGAAAAAGATGGTGTATTTGAAGGGTGTATGCCCATTGAAACGATGGCAGGACGCGGGCATGATACGATGTTGTTTGGTCCGTTGAAGCCAAAGGGATTGCCTGATCCGAGAACAGGACGAGAGCCTTTTGCTGTTGTGCAGCTACGGCGGGAGGATGAAAACGGAAGTATGTATAACTTGGTGGGGTTTCAGACGCATCTTAAGTTTGCGGAACAGGCACGTGTGTTTGGGCTGATACCCGCCCTTAGGAATGCGGAGTTTTTGCGCTATGGAGTAATGCACCGTAATACGTTTTTAAACGCGCCTAAGGTGCTTGACAGATATTACAGGCTAAAGAAACAGCCAAATATCCGTTTTGCAGGACAGATCACAGGCGTGGAAGGATATGTGGAAAGTGCTTCAAGCGGACTCATGACGGGTATATTTACCGCACATGAGCTTATGAATAAGCCGTTGCCTGTATTTGAGGATGATACGGCGAGCGGCGCGCTGTGCATGCATGTCAGTGGGGCGGTAACGTCGAATTTTCAGCCAATGAATATTAACTTCGGGATCATACGTCCCCTAGGGGAAAAGATACGGAAAAAGGAAGAAAAGAATACGCGTATCGCTTTGCGGGCGCTTGAGAAAGTAAAACAGACGATAGAAGATTTTTCAATCATGTAAGCGGAGGAAATGATGTTAAAAGCAACGACAATACTGGCAGTAAAAAAAGGGGATAGCTGCGCGATCGCCGGTGACGGTCAAGTCACGATGGGCGAGAGTGTTATCATGAAAAAGAGTGCGACAAAGGTACGCCGCATTTTTGGCGACAAGGTCGTGATTGGCTTTGCGGGAAGTGTGGCGGACGCGTTTGCGCTGTCTGAGAAATTTGAAGCAAAGCTGGAAGAGTATGGCGGAAGCTTGCAGCGCGCAGCGGTAGAATTGGCGCAGGAATGGCGCAGTGACAAAGCGATGCGACAGTTGGAGGCAATGCTTATTGCGGCGGACAAGGAAAATTTATTGATCATTTCCGGGACGGGGGAAGTGATCGAGCCGGATGACGGTGTGTGTGCGATCGGTTCGGGCGGTAATTATGCTCTCGCGGCGGCGCGCGCGTTGATGCAAAATACGGAGTTATCCGCAAAGGACATTGCATATAAAGGCTTGAAGATCGCAAGCGAGATATGTGTATACACAAACGACAATATCAAAGTAGAAGAGGTGTAGGTGAGATATGTCATATTTAACACCAAAAGAAATCGTAGCGGAGCTCGATAAGTATATCATAGGACAGGACAAGGCGAAACGTGCTGTGGCGATCGCGCTTCGAAACCGCTACAGGAGAAGTCAGTTGGACGAAGAGATGCGCGATGAGATCACTCCAAAAAATATTATTATGATGGGTCCTACCGGTGTGGGCAAGACAGAGATCGCGCGCAGACTTTCCAAATTGATGGATGCTCCCTTTGTGAAGGTAGAGGCGACAAAATTCACAGAGGTCGGCTATGTGGGACGAGATGTGGAGTCAATGATCCGCGATCTTGTGGAAGCTTCTATCCGTATGGTAAAGCAAAACCGATTTGAAACGGTCAAAGACCGCGCGGCACAAAATGCGGAGGATCGGCTGGTGGATATTCTTGTGCCGAACAAACAGGCAAGACAGAGTAATAATCCGCTGGGGATGTTGTTTGGTGCGCCGCAAATAGAAGCGCCCGCAACGGAGACGGATGAGGAAAAACAAAAACGGATGTCTCGACGGGATGAAGTGCGCGCCAATTTACGCGCGGGAAAGCTTGATACGTTGATGATCGAGATCGAGGTAGAAGTAACGCAGAACATGGGGATGGAGATCCCCGGTATGGGCGGGGAGAGTATGGGCGACCTGCTTTCGGGAATCCTGCCGAGCAAGACAAAGAAGCGTAAGGTGAGCGTGCCGGAGGCGCGCAAGGTTTTGGAGCAGGAAGAAGCGGAAAAGCTTATTGATATGGACGAAGTAACGCAGACGGCGATCGAGCGCGCGGAACAGGACGGTATCATTTTTTTGGATGAGATCGATAAAGTCGCGGGCAAAGGGATAGGAAACGGACCGGATGTATCGCGCGAAGGCGTTCAGCGGGATATTCTTCCGATCGTTGAGGGAAGCACTGTCGTTACAAAATATGGACCGGTCAAAACAGATTATATGCTGTTTATCGCGGCGGGCGCTTTTCATGTGGCGAAGATTTCAGATTTGATCCCTGAACTACAGGGGCGTTTCCCGATTAAGGTAGAGCTTGAAAACTTGACAAAAAAAGAATTCGAGCAAATTTTGACGCAACCCAAAAATGCTATCACAAAGCAATACGAAGCGCTTTTGTCCACGGATGGGGTGAACCTTGTATTTACGCCGGACGCGCTGAAAAAGATCGCTGAATTTGCGCAGATCGTGAATGAAAGCACTGAAAACATCGGTGCGCGCAGGCTGCATACCATTATGGAGAACCTACTAAATGACATTTCTTACAACGCAAGCGGGATCGAGCCGGCAGTGGAGGTTGTAATTGATGAAAACTATGTGGTGGAACATTTAAAGAGCGAAGAACAATACCAGAACCTGCAGAAGTTTATCCTGTAAGCGGATTCCGGAATTTGAAAATTGAAAAAATGTGAAACAGGAAGTGTTTATGGTATAATGGATACAAATAGAAAGAGAGAAAAATACTTGGAGCAAAAAAATAACAAGGCAAAGAGACCGGTACAGCAAAAGAAAAAGAACGACCAGAAGCCGGCACCTTCGCTAAAAATCATACCGCTCGGCGGAATCGGCGAGATTGGTAAAAATATGACGGTAATCGAGTACGGGAACGATATCATCGTAATTGATGCAGGCATGATGTTTCCGCGGGAAGAGATGCTGGGAGTCGATTATGTGATCGCGGACACGACATACCTGCAAAAGAATATTGATAAGATCAGAGGAATATTCTTTACGCACGGGCACGAAGATCACATTGGCGGTGTTCCGTATATTTTGCAGAAAATAAGCGCGCCGATGTACGGCTCGACACTTACGATGGCTTTGATCGAAGCAAAGCTAACCGAGCACCCGAAGATCGTGCCGGAAATCCATGTGGTTAAAAGCGGCGGAAAGGTAAGCGCCGGTGTTTTTACAGTGGAGTTTGTAAAAGTCAGCCACTCCATTGATGATGCGATGGGGCTGGCAATCACAACGCCGCTTGGTACTTTGGTACATACGGGCGATTTTAAAATTGATTTGACACCCGCGTGCGGGGAGGTCATGGAACTGAGCCGTTTTGCGGAGCTTGGAAAAAAAGGCGTTTTGGCGCTTATGTCTGATAGTACAAATGCTGAGAGAAGCGGTTTTACGATGTCGGAGAGTCAGGTCGGTGAAACGTTTGTCAATTATTTCAGGCAAGCAAAAGGGCGTGTTATCGTTGCCTCGTTTGCGTCAAATGTTCATCGGATCCAGCAGGTGATTGATGTTGCCAAGATTTTCAATAAAAAGATATGCCTTTCGGGTCGCAGTATGTTAAAGATCGTAAATGTGACGCGCGAGCTTGGGTATTTGAACGTAGATGATGATATGTTTGTCACGTTTGATGATTTGAAAAATCTGCGTGACAACCAGATTGTTATTCTGACGACGGGAAGCCAGGGTGAGACGATGTCAGGGCTTGTCCGTATGGCAATGGGGCAGCATGCAAAGATCAATATCAAAGAAGGTGATCTTGTAATCATATCCGCGTCCCCGATTCCCGGGAATGAACGGTATGTTTCGGATGTTGTTAATATGCTTTACCGCAAAGGCGCAAGCGTTATCAATGATGCTGTGGATATGGTTCACGTATCAGGGCATGCATGTCAAGAGGAGTTGAAGCTTATGCTTTCGCTCGTAAGACCGAAATATTTTATTCCGGTACATGGCGAATACAGGCATCTTTATAAGCACGCGGCGCTCGCGGAAAAGATGGGGATCAAGAAGAAAAATATTTTTATTCCTGAGATCGGTTCTGTCATCGAACTCAACCGCCGCATGGGTATGCAAAAGGATACGGTACAGTCGGGCAGCGTACTGATTGACGGACTGGGTGTGGGCGATGTGGGCAATGTTGTGTTGCGGGATCGTAAGCAGCTTTCGTCCGATGGATTGTTTATTGTGGTTGTCACGATCTCGAATGAGACGGGAGAGTTGATTTCTACGCCAGATATCGTGTCGCGCGGGTTTGTGTATATGAAAGAGTCCGAAGACCTTTTAGAGCAGTCCAAAAATATTGTGATGGATATTGTGGATATGTGCAAAGAGAACGGCACGAGTGATTGGTCTACGCTCAAGAATTTTATCAAGAAGGATTTATCCAATTATCTTTATGATATGACGCAGCGCAATCCGATGATTCTTCCCATTATTATTGAGGTATAAGGAGAACGAGATATGGTAAACGTATATGATAAGGCAAATGAACTGGCGGCTATGATAAAGCAGAGCGAAGAATATAAAGAATACGTCAAAATCAAAGACGAAGTCTATGAAGACGAACAGAACAAGCGCATGATCAAGGACTATAAAAAGCTCCAGTTTGAGGCGCAGGCCGCTTATATGACAGGGCAAGAGCCGAAGCAGGAATTGATGGACAAGATACAGAAGATGGGTGAGGTTTTGCAATTCAATCCAAAGATCACTGAATTTTTTACGGCAGAATACCGTTTTAATTCTTTGGTGTCTGATCTTTACAAGATCATTGGCGAAGCATGTGACGTTGGCGCGAATATGTTTGATGAGGACTAATTACGGGAGAAACTGAGTTTGGCGAAAAAACTGAACGATATTTACCTGAAAGAAAATAAAGAACTGGAAACACACAAGATCCTGGTTGACAGTGAAAAGCCGCCGAAGAAGAAAACAAATCCTTCTTCGACATGGAATAAGCTGCGCCCTGTGGTTGCCGTACTGATCAGTTTGGCAATTGTTGGGGGTATTGTTTATGGTGTGTTTACATATGTGAAGGGACACTATTTCGATCCTGTCGATGTGAGCGATCCGGCAATGATCGAAGTGACCATCCCGAAGGGGTCTTCTCTGAGCAAAATTTCAGAAATATTGTATGAGAATGAGCTGATCCAGAACAAACAGATATTTAAACTTTATGTCGACTTTTCGGATATGACATCCAAATTGAAAGCGGGAACCTATCAGTTATCTAAGAGCATGGACTTTGACGACCTGATTTATGCTTTGCAAAAAGGAAAGGCTTCTGCGGCCACCGCGCGGATACAGTTTATTGAAGGACTTGGCATAGAGGATTACGCGAATGTGCTGGTGGCGAGCGGTATCCTGAAAAACACAACCGAATATCTGGGAATCGCGGCAAGTGGAGAAGGCTTTACAGATTATTCGTTTATTGCGGAAGCTGTTGCGAAAAACGAAGAAAAAGGCGGCGGAATGAAGTATGTACTGGAAGGATATTTATTCCCGGATACGTATGATTTCTATACCAATGCCTCTGCGTCTGACGCAATCAAAAAGCAGATTGACCGCTTCAATGAAATACTTGATATGAAAGCGGAGGGTAAGGAACAAACGTACCGTGAGCGTGCGGAAGAAATAGGAATGTCGATACACGATATGGTAACGCTTGCTTCGATGATCGAAAAGGAAGCGAAAACACCTGATTTCAAGAAGGTATCGATGCTATTTCATAATCGTCTGGATAATGAAATGAGGCTGGATTCGGACGCGACACTCGCGTATGGACTGGGTGTCAAAAAATTGGCGCTCACATCACAACAGCTTGATACGGATTCTCCTTATAATACGCGCAAAATCATGGGGTTGCCTATTGGACCGATCTGCAATCCGAGCAGGGCGGCGATAGAAGCGGCGCTTTATCCGGATGAAGACTATGCGGATTACTTCTATTTTACACTGAAGGATCCGAAGACCGGTGAAACTGTCTTTGCAAAAACGTTGGAAGAGCATAATGCAAACGTTGCGGAATATCAGCACTTGTATGCGCAAGCAGACGCGGAAAATGCTGCGAAGGCGGATGGAGAATGAACAAAATAGAGTTATTGGCGCCTGCCGGCAATAGGGAGTGCATGGAAACAGCGCTTTATTTTGGAGCAGACGCGGTGTATATGGCAGGTAAAGATTTCGGGTTGCGCGCTTTTGCGGATAATTTTACGGATGATGAGCTTGCCGCAAGCGTGGCACTTGCCCATGATCTTGGGAAAAAAATATATATCACGGTCAATGCTGTGCTTTTTCACCATGAGCTTAACGACCTTCCCGGCTATCTTTCTTTTCTATCAAAAATCGGCGTGGACGGGATCATCGTTTCTGATCCGGCTGTGCTTTATATTGTGAACAGGGATAAAATACCGATCACTGTCCATTTGAGTACGCAGGCGAATACGACCAATTATTTGTCTGCTTCTTTTTGGTATGAACAAGGAATCAAGCGCATTGTATTGTCGCGAGAGGTTCCGCTCAATGATATCAGGGCGATCCGTGAAAATGCACCGGATGGACTGGAAATCGAGGCATTTGTACATGGCGCAATGTGCGTAGCACATTCGGGGCGCTGCCTGCTGAGTGCGGCGCTTACAGGACGCAGTGGAAACAAGGGCGCGTGTGCGCAGCCATGCCGGTGGGAGTATTACTTATACGAAAAGGGTTATGATGGTCAGTATTTTAATATTGCGGAGGACAATAAGGGAACATATATCATGAATTCGCGCGATTTGATGATGATACGCTATATTTCGCAGTTGGTTGAGGCGGGTATTACGTCTTTTAAGATCGAAGGAAGAATGAAATCAGCCTATTATGTCGCTTCCGTCGTGAGTGCATACCGGCGTGCGATAGACGCTTATTATGAGCAGGGAAACGATTATGTGTTTGATGAAGGATTAGAGGAAGAGTTAATCAAATCAGCGACGCGTGGATTTACGACAGGTTTCTTTTTTGGTGATCCAGGGCAGGCAGGACAGGATACACAGCGTGATGTCGACTTGCGCAAATATACGTTTGTGGCAAAGGTGACGGAGGATGCTTGCGATGGGATGCTTGCGGTAGAGCAACGCAATAAATTCAGTGTGGGTGAAACGTTGGAGGTATTGTCGCCTGTCTTGAATGGCGCGGCTTTTCGGGTAGAGTGGATCGAAACGGTCAGCGGGCAGATGCAAGACAGCGCACCGCATCCGCAGCAGGCGTTGTATATCAATTGCCCGTATCCGCTGCAAGCCGGGGACGTTTTACGCAGGCATGACTGATACAGGAGTAATCCAATATGATTAAATTTGGACCGGCGGGAAATTCTGACGCATTCTATGAGCAGGGATATAAGCATACGGTGGATGCGCCTAAGTGGATTTATGATATGGGGCTCAGTGCCTTTGAATATTCGTTTGGCAGAGGTGTGAAGCTGCGCGAAGAAACAGGTGCGGCGATCAAGGCGCAAGCGCGCGTGTATGATATTGCGATGAGCGTCCATGCGCCGTATTACATTAATCTTGCAAACGATACGCAAGAGAAATTTGAAAAGAATTTGATGTACTTTCGCGAATCAGCGATGGCCGCGGGTTATCTTGGAGCACAAAGAATTGTGTTTCATCCGGGATCGTGTGCCAAATGCGACAGAACGATTGCTTTTGAAAATGTTAAGCGGAACTTGAAACGTATTGTTGATATTTTGAAGGGGGATGACTTGGGCAACTTTATTTATTGTGCGGAGACAATGGGAAAGTTGAACCAGATTGCAGACCTCGATGAAGTAGGGGAACTTGCGCGCATTGATGATTGTATTTATCCGGCAATTGATTTTGGACATCTGAATGCCCGTACGCTTGGAGGAATCAAAACCAAAGCGGATTATGAGGCAATCATAAAAAAGCTGAGAAGCAGCGCCGGAGATGAAAAAACAAAGTATATGCATGTTCATTTTTCGCATATTCAATATACGGACAAAGGCGAAAAAATGCACCTTACTTTTGAAGATACGCAGTGGGGACCATTTTTTGAGCCGTTGGCAGAGGTTTTGGCGGAACAGGAAATGGAACCGATAATTATCTGCGAATCGAAGGGAACGCAGGCAAAAGATGCGCTTGCGATGAAAGAGATATATGAGGCAGTAAAAAAATGAAGGTAGTTCAAAAAATAAGAGAATGGAATACGGCAGAGGCATACTTGCTTACTTCTGTTGAGAATGTAGCGTATGTCTCCGGATTTTCAGGGGACAGTTCGCAGGTGTTGATTTTACCGGAAGAAGTCTTTTTCTTTACGGATGCGCGATTTGTGGAGATGGCGCGCAGGGAAATCGGTGATCGTGCGCAGGTGATATGTACAGGGAGTCAGGAAAGACTGCCGGAGATTGCTAAGAGATTAAATGAGATAGCGATACTTGGTATCGAGCAAGGGAATGTTACCGTAAAGGAATTTTATGCGCTTAAGCGTGATCTGGATATCAGCGAATATGTCGATATTTCAGATAAAATGTTTCTTGAGCGTATGATCAATACGAAAGAAGAGATCGAAAAAATATGTTTTGCGGCTAAGGCAAATGAGATTGCTTTGCATGAGCTTTTGCCATATATCAAGCCGGGAATATCAGAACTGGATATTCGTGCGGAGCTTGAATACCGTATGAAAAAGCAAGGAATGGATTTGGCGTTTCCGACAATTGCGGCGGGGGGGAAGAACTCTGCGATCCCGCACGCGACACCTTCTTCGTACAGGATCAAAAACGGAGATTTGCTAACACTTGATTTTGGATGCAGATTTAATGGCTATTGTTCTGACATTACGCGTACTTTTGGCATTGGAAATATTGACGGAGAGTCAAAAAAAATATATGATATAGTTAATGAAGCGCAGAAACGTGCTGTTTGCGAAGCGCAAATCGGCGCGGATACGCTCCATGTGGACGAGACAGCCCGCAACTATATTGCGGAAAATGGCTATGGCGAGTATTATGAACATGGTACAGGGCATGGTGTTGGTCGGCAGATTCACGAATTACCCGTATTAAATTCGCGTTCCAGTACGATGATACAGGAAAACATGGTGTTTACCGTTGAGCCGGGGATATATGTTCCGGAGTTTGGCGGAGTGCGCATAGAAGATACGCTGATTGCAGGACAGGGCAGCGTATATGAGTTCAGCAAAGAATTAATTTTGTTATAAAACAGGAGGTACGGTATGGTTTCAGCCGGAGAATTCAGAAAAGGGATGACAATTGAAATTGACGAACAAGTTTGGGTAGTTGTTGACTTTCAGCATGTAAAGCCCGGAAAGGGAGCGGCGTTCGTTCGCACGAAGATCAAAAATGTTGTGACGGGGAGCGTACTGGAAAAAACATTCAACCCAACGGAAAAATTTCCGCCGGCGCGTGTGGACAGAAAAGAGATGCAGTATTTATATAATGATGGAGAACTGTATCATTTCATGGATACGGAAACATATGAGCAGCTTCCGCTTAACCTAGACAAGGTAGAAGGTGCACTCCCGTATATGACAGAGAATATGAATGTAACGATCAAGTTTTTTAAAGGCGAGGCGTTTTCCGTAGAGCCGCCGAATTTTGTGGAGCTTGAGGTAACGGAAACCGAACCGGGAT
>CAZBSH010000041.1:0-19625 GCA_964494645.1 uncultured Christensenella sp.
GCGCGCCAAAACCGGTCATCAGCATCGCCGAAATACGGATCACGCCGCTTTCGCTTTTCATCAAATTTTCCGCAAGAGGATAGCACATCTCCCCTTCGCCGCGATAATAATGCCGCTCACATATGGCGAGCGTTTTGGTTTCGCGGTCTTTCAAGTTTTCGATATATGCGTCCGACTGCCCCGGCACAAAACTTGCGCACATAAAGGGTAATGGGTGTTTTTCATTGCTTGCGTTGTTTTGCATAGGGGATTCATTCCTTTTATTTATTAAAATAAATATATTCTATTTTATAATTACTTGCAATGGTCTTTTGTGCGAAACATGCGTTCATTCGTCTGGATTGCGCGAAAAACGGAGCAATTTTATACTTTCTTCCGTGTTAAGATAATTCCAACGATTGCCCCTACAAAGATAATCGGCGCTAACCTGACAAATAACCATTCAAATGCGTGAAAAGCTGCTCCGGCAACGGCGGTTTCCGGGTCGCTATAATTCCAAACTAAGTAAGAACTGTTTATTGCTATTAATATCGCATAAATTATTACTATGACCGCACACAATGATATAAATAGCCAATGCAGTGTTTTTCGCCTTGTGATTTTCCTTTGTGCAAGTTGCAAGTTGATGATCTCCAGTTTTTTGGAAATCGCTTTTATGTCATCAACTTTTGCCTCAACAATCGGTTCTCCAAGCAAAATGCTTACGGGCGTTTCAAGTGCATCCGATATGGAGATCAACATGTCAGAATCAGGAACTGACAATCCTTGTTCCCACTTAGAGATTGTTTGCCGCACCACATTCAGCTTGATAGCAAGTTCTTCTTGCGAAAGCCCTTTTGATTTTCTGATGGCTTTTATGTTTTCGTTTAGCATTAGTGATAGCCTCCTTTTTTGCCGCTATCACTATTGTATTAGAACCTGTTGATTGCTACAAGCAACGCATATTAACATTCAAGCCTTATAACCGTGACAGGCGGCTTTTTGCTCCCTATTTTGGTGTTGTATTATACCCTAAAATACGCTTGGCATTTATCTCGTGCAAAGTACACTGAACGTTAGCGAGGGACTTTGCGTGGAAGAGGAGGAGCAACGGAGCATACGAAAAACCCTAGTGTAAACTAGGGTTTGAAGCGGAGCGCAATTTGCTCCGACGTGGCGGACAGAGGGAGATAGCGCGCACAGCGCCTTCGGCTCGTGCTTGCATGAACTCCCGGTCGTTCAAATCTTTCTTTCCAACGAAAAAAGAAGCCTACACCTTCGGTGTAAACTTCTTTTTTGGCGGACAGAGGGAGATTCGAACTCCCGGAACGCTATTAACGTTCACACGATTTCCAATCGTGCGCCTTAAGCCAACTCAGCCATCTGTCCAATTTTATATTTTCTTTACAGCGAAAACTATTCTATCATAAAATAGCCTTTCTAACAAGCGATTTTTGGATTTTTACGGAAAATTTTCGCGAGGTGAGAAATCAGAATAATTTTCGTTTCTTTTTTGGTTTCAATTTAAGGGGAGTAAAGATAACAATATCCACCAATGCGGCGAGATCGCCGTGATAAACAACCGTGCTCTTATTGAGCAGCAATATCAGCCCGTTGATCATAGAAGAAAGCAAAGGGAAAAGAGAAGTATATTCTTTTTCAGGGATTTTACAGCGCGTAAAAAAATCTACAATAATTTCTGTATAAGAATTTTCATAATAAGGACCTCTGTGAAGAGGCTGTTGTACAGGCCATGGGGGCTGTATTGATAAGGTGCCGGGGTGAAGTAAATAATGATATTGCGGATGCTTGAACATGTAACGGACATAAGCTGTACAAAGCACCATAAATGGTTCGCTCTCAGGTGATTTTTTGATTGCGCGCCTTAAATAGGGATGCATATTAGACAAAACATAAGGTGTGGTAGCGCTGATCAAAGCATTTTTATTGTCATAGTATTTATAAATGGTCGCATGCGTAACACCGCATTCGGCCGCAATTTTACGTAATGAAATTTTATTGATCCCATATTTTTCGATATGACGGATCGTTACTTCCAACAGAAGATTTTTTATATTACGCGATTTTTTTACTGTTTCGTCCATGAAGAACCGTTCCTTTGCATCAGAAGTACCGTTTGAAGAGGTAATGGATTAACTCTTGTATTTCCTCTTCTCGACTTTTGGAAGAGGAAACATTGCCGTTGGCGAGTGAAAACGCGAGACCCACTACCAGAGAATACAGCATTATTTGCCCCAGGCATGTCTCAGGATCGTCTTCTACGGGCTTTAGGTTGGTTGGATGTTTCGTAAACAGACGATCAGTAAAATCTTTCTTTTTCATCAAAGCATCTATAATCGGAGCGGGGAGTTTGCTGAATCGATTAAGCGTTTTAAGGGAAGGAAAACCGGGATATTTATTTTTACAGACCAACCTGTCTCTTGTTTGTTCGATGATGTAGGAGGGGCTAGAGGAACTCCTTACTTTTTGGGTGATTTGCCAGCGAAATGGATATTTTTCGATAAGATCGAAGTAAGCGTTGGTGAGGGCGATCATCTTACCTTCAAAATTTAAGGATGATTGCAACATGATTTCGGTGGCGGTTTGTGTCAAATCGCTTAAGATATCATTGCCCAATGCCTCGATCAATGCATCTTTGTCCGCGAAATGATTATAAATAGCATGTGGAGTGACATTACAAAGAGACGCCAGTTTGCGCATGGTAAGGTCTTCTATGCGATTGTGATTCAGGAACTCTAAACCGGCGGCAATTAATTCATCCCGCAGAGAACGCTTATGTGTGTCTTCTTTTTTGGATGTCCTACCACTCATGAAAAACAGTATACTATAGTTTTAGGTAAGTTACAACGCAGAATATGTAAAAAATCGCTATAAAATTAGATTTATAACGAAAAAAAACGACAGAAACCAAAGAAAAAGTGACCAATGTATATTGACAATTTTACGTTTAATGAATACAATAAATAAAGTATGTAGTAACCAGCGTATACTTTCTTTTCAAACTATTTTAGGCTGGGAATCCGATGCAAAAAATATGGCAAAGCGAAAAAGATATTGTTTTGCATTTTTATATAAAATAATACGCAGGAGGAAAGGTATGAATAAAAAAAGTTTGATTGAAAAAGTTGCTGGAAGAACAGGATTTTTAAAAAAAGATGTAGAAGTTATAACAGACGCTCTACTTGACAGCATTGCAGAAATGCTTGCAAAGAATGAAAAGGTTCAATTTGTGGGTTTTGGAACGTTTGAGGTAAGGACGCGTGCCGCAAGACAGTGCAAGAATCCGCGTACCGGCGAAATGATCAAAATTGGTGAAACGAAGATACCGGCTTTTAAGGCGGGAAAAAATCTGAAAAAAGCCATTGATGAGCTGTAAAAGCTAAAGCTTTTTATTTAATAGGAGGTATCATCATGAAAAAGTATCTTGCAGAATTTATTGGAACGTTTGTTCTTGTGTTGTTCGGCTGTGGAACGGCAGCGCTCTCTGGCGGTATTGGAGGCATTACGGGGATCGTAGGCATTGCACTGGCGTTTGGTCTTTCGATTGTTGCGATGGCATATTGTATTGGAAATATTTCCGGATGCCATATCAATCCGGCAGTATCCTTCGCAATGCTGATTTCCAAGCGGATGAGCGGCAAGGATTTCATTGGCTATGTGATTGCGCAGGTGTTAGGGGCAATCCTTGCCAGCGCGATTTTGATGTTTATCATCACAAACAGTGTAGGGCTGGGTGACATCGCGCAGGTAGGTCTCGGTCAGGATGGCTTTGGTGAAGTGTCAGAGGTTGGTCTTTCTATGGGTGGCGCGTTTGTGGTAGAGGTGATCCTTACTTTTGTGTTTGTGCTGACGGTTCTTGGAGTGACATCTTCAGAGAAGATGGGTTCGGTTGCGGGGCTTGTGATCGGACTAACGCTGGCTTTTGTACACATTATGGGGATTCCGCTGACAGGGACGTCTGTGAATCCTGCAAGAAGCCTTGCGCCTGCAATATTCGTGGGTGGTACGGCGCTAGAACAGGTGTGGCTGTTTATTGTGGCTCCGCTGATCGGCGCTGCGATCGCGGCATTGATCTGGATGGCGTTTATCAAAGGCAAAAAAGATAAGAGAGAATCAGGCGAGGTTCTGTAACCCTTCGTTTGAATCGGACGATCAAAAAGATTCTCATGCCGCCGGCAGGTGGCATGAGAATTATTTTTATGGGAAGAAGATAGGGGAATATGAAAAAATTTAAAGACCTTGAAAAATGGAAGGTCAAAAAAATCGTGTTTAGTTTTGTCCTGCTGAGCGTGATAGGGGTTATTTTTCTTTCACTTACAGTCAATACCCTGATAGCAAGTAAAATGGAAGACAGTCGAAAATGGGATGAGAGGCTTTTACAGTCGGGGAAGATTGAGCAGGAAGTGGATGCGCGCAGCGCAAACGCCGTGAGAGTGATGGCGGGTACACAGATTGAAAGTATCAAGGATATTTCGCTTAAGAATTCATCATTCCGCGCAGAATTTTTAGTCTGGTTTATGTGGGAAGGACAGAACGATCTTAATATGTTGGAGCACTTTGATATCAATAAGGGTGAGATCAAAAACATGACGGTGGAAAATGGTTCTATGAGCAGACTCGAGGTGTTGGAGGATTATCACCGGAACGGCGTGAATTACCAACTGGCGCGCTGTGATGCTACAATCTCAAAAAGCTTTAATACAACGCGTTTCCCATTGGATTCACATCAACTGACAATTGATGTACAGTCCACATATCCGGTTGATAAGGTGATTTTTGTTGCGGATACGGAAAAAAGTACTTATGATGATGCGATTCAAATTACCGGGTATCAGATACAGGATCATCAGGTGGGCGTGCGGTATGTTAAAACGGTAAATGACCAGAGCAATCCCGCGCTAAAGGACAAAGTGTTCATAGGAACAGAGCTTACGACATCCATCATCATAAACCGTGATGGGTTTGGATTATATATCAAATGCTTTATCGCGTTGGCAGGAACGATCACATGGGTGCTGATTTCCATGTTTATTGCAACCTACCATAATGTGGATCCTATCCGTATGGTTCCCGCAGCGCTTTTTGGCACGGTGGCAAATATTATGGTTGGCGCGAATCTTTTGCCGGATGCGTTGCAGATGGGATTGCTTGAATATGTTAACATATGGGGCATTATCATGATTTTGGCAGGGGCGCTGTCGGTGATCCACATCAATCACACCCGAAGCACTTTCAAGGACGAGGCATTTGCCGCTTCATTCGGGAAGCTAATGTTTTATACGATGTTGGTTTTTGCGGTTGCGGGGAATCTGTTGCTACCGTTCTCGGCATATATGTTCTAATAAAAAAGGTCGCCATCGGCGACCTTTTTGCTTAATTACTTTCCTCAAGCCTACTGATCTGTTCTTCCGAGCCGATGACGATCACCACGTCGCCGGCTGAAATACGGTCGCCGGGGAGCGGATTGACGTTTACATCTGTTTCGCCGTGGCGTATGGCAATTATGCTGAGACCGTATTTTTTACGGAAATCAAGGTCGATGAGCGTCTCGCCCACCCATGCTTCGTGAGCCTCCAGCTCGGCAATGCCATAGTCGTCCGACAGTTCGATGAAGTCTAGGATATTAGACGACAGCAAGTTATGTGCTACGCGGATACCCATATCACGTTCGGGGAACACGACTTTATCGACCCCCATTTTATAAAGCACCTTTGCATGCACTTCACTCTGTGCTTTGACGACCACCAGATCAATTCCCTGCTCTTTGCAGATGAGCGCAGCCATAATGCTTGACTGGATTTCTCCCAGACACACGCAGGCAACATCAAAGTTCCGTATGCCTAAAGACTTCAGGGCATTTTCATCTGTTGCGTCTGCTTGTACGCCGTGCGTTGCGTAATGCATGGCATCATTTATTTTCTCTTCGTTTTTGTCGATTACAAGTACGTCTGCACCCTGTTCCACAAGGGTTTTTGCAACGCTGGTTCCAAACCGACCCAGACCGATGACTACATATTGTTTTTTCATAACATCTCCATTTGCCGTCTTGATGGCGGGCGGCATGCCATAGTATGTGATTTAGCCAATCATAACCTTGTCTTCCGGATAACGGTAATTGCAACTTTGTTGGCGAGACATCCGCTTGGCAAGCGCAAGCGATACAGTAAAGAAGCCCACCCTGCCGCCAAACATGGTGATCATAATCAATATTTGGCTGATTGGGGAGAGCGAAGCCGTGATGCCGCACGACAGACCAACGGTACCGAAGGCGGAAGTTACCTCATACAGGATATCTGATACATTAATATGGTGCTGTTCAAAAATGGAAACCAGTACCGTAACAACGGCAACAGATAAAAGGGCAAGCGTGGATATTGTGATGGCGCGCATGACCAACTGCTTATTGATGCGGCGCTTTGCTAAAACGACGTCCTGCTTGCCGCGGATGACGGTAATGACAAGAGCAAGAATCAGAAGAGCGGTCGTTGTCTTGATACCGCCGCCCGTACCCGAAGGAGACGCGCCAATGAACATCAGTGCAACCGTACCGATTTTAGAGGCAGGAGTGAGGTCTGCCTGTGGGATTGCCGCAAAACCGGCCGTACGCGTCGTAACGGATTGAAATGCGGCTCCGAGGATCTTATCGCCGGCAGACATGCCCGGTGCACCTAATGTTTTGGGATTTTTAAATTCCATTGCAAGAAAAAATACAAATCCGGCAACCAAAAGGATAGCCGTCGCAATCAATACAATTTTTGTATGCAGAGAGAAATGATATTTCCGACCAAGCGTAGCCTTGCGGTACAACTCTACTACGACAAAGAAGCCTAAGCCCCCAACCACGATCAATGTCATGATCGTACTGAGAACAAGAGGGTCATTTGCATAGGTAACAAGGCTGTTTCCCAGCCCTAAAATATCAAATCCGGCGTTGCAGAAAGCGGAGACCGAATGGAACAGGCTGTAATAGATTCCGGTCGATATACCGTACTGTGGAATAAAACGGAGTGCGAGCAAAAGCATACCGGCGACTTCTGCGATCAGCGTGACGACAAGGACATTACGGGTCATGCGTACAACACCCTGCAGGCTAGACTCATTGAGCGAATCGCGAATGACAATACGATCTTTTAAGGTGATGCGTCGCCCGAGCAGCATATAGACCATAGATGTTGCGGTCATAAAGCCAATGCCGCCAAGCTGGATCAGGATAAGCATAACAAACTGTCCAAACAATGTGTAAGCGGTTCCGATCTCTATGACGGAAAGACCTGTCACGCAAATGGCAGACGTGGACGAAAAGAGGGCCGTTAAAAAACCCACCGATTCACCTGAGGTCGATGCAATCGGCAGGCATAACAATATGGCGCCTATTAAAATCATACCACCAAACCCAAAAACCAAAATTTCAGCAGGGTTCAGTGCCCTTCTTTTTTTCAGAATACGCAAAACGCTTCTCCTATAATGAAGAACTATTCTATAAATCAACTTTATTATACACGTTTTGTATAAAAAGTACAGTCCTTGAAAAAATTTTTTTCGAAATCTGTAATATTTTGATGGGCTTGTGAATATATTAATATATAAGGATTTATTTAATGAACTTTTTGGAGGTAAAATATGCTGGAAGCACTGGATGTATTGATTGTAGATGATGACCGCAGAACAGCGGAGCATTTGGCAAAATATTTAAAAAAACAAGAGGATATCCATCAGGTAGATCAGGTGCAATCCGCAGAGGAGGCGCTGGAGATGATTCGGCTGGTTTTGTATGACGTAGTGGTGCTTGACCTGGTGATGCCTTCGTGTGACGGATTTGGATTTTTGGAACGTATGGCGGGCATGCGCGAGGTGACGCATCCTGACGCGATTGTTGTATCGGCAATCAACAGTGAAGATGTCATTCGTAAGAGCTTTACGCTGGGAGCAAAATATTATATGATAAAGCCTTTTGCGGAAGAGATCATGTACCGCAGGATATGGGATGTGGTTCGACTAAAACAGCCTATTGAAAATGGCGGAGGAGCAGTGCTTGTAAAAGACAACGCTGATATCCTGCAGCGCATTACCGATTTGTTTTTGGTGATTGGTGTCCCGCCGCACCTGAAGGGCTATCAATACTTAAAGGAAGCGGTCAGGCTTGCGGTGGAAGACAGGATGATCGTTTACAGTATTACAAAAAAATTATATCCGGAAGTGGCGAGAGCGTTTGATGTAACATCCACAAAGGTAGAACTGGCAATCCGCCATACGATTGAGGTGATGTGGGAGCGCGGTAATATGGAAGACATCGATAAAGCGCTTGGCTTCCGCGTTAATTGCAACGGACATAAGCCTACAAACGGCGAATTTATTGCGCTTCTGGCGGACAAGCTTTTGAGCCAGGGTGCATAAAGCATATTTATGCATAAAATATAATGGGGGTAAAAAATCCTCGAATGTATAATTGTGGAAGATGTGGATAACTCGGTGGATAGCTTGATTAAAAAAGGGCTTGAATAAAGCAATTGTGTATGACTGTGTGGATAAGTGGGATAACTTGATGCATATATGAACGTATTTCATGAATAAATTGTAAAATACTGAGAAAGACACGATTGTAAAATTTGGATAAAATTTCATTTTAGATTTTGAAAAAACGAATATATAGCAATTCGAGTGAATATATATGCAATACATTTTGCTCAGGCGGTAATATTTCCCTCAACAAACGACCCGAAGGACAATGTGACTTTGGGTCGTTTGTTTTTTAAAAAAGTTATAGTATGTACTTGACAATAGTGTGCGGCACACAGTATAATGCAAATATAGTGTGCGACACACACTACTGGAGGTGACACAGCTATGGATACGCCGGAAGAAATTTTAAATGGCCTTACACAAGAGCTGAGGCGGGGAACGATCGTGATGTGCGTACTTGCGCAGCTCACGAGACCGCGGTACGGATACTCATTGGTTGGACGGCTGAATGAGGCAGGGCTGCCAACAGAGGCGGGCACGCTTTATCCGCTTTTGCGAAGGCTTGAAAAGCAAGGACTCTTGAAAAGTGAATGGGAGACGGACGGTGCAAAGCCACGAAAATATTACGCGATCACGTCCCAGGGATCACAAGTTTATGGTAAGCTGCTTACCCAATGGAAAGAAATGGTACAAACGATCGAAGGAATGACCGGGGAGGAAGAAAAATGACGACACAGGAAATGATAGAACGATACATTTATGACGTAGTAAGGCGGTTGCCATCGTCTCAAAGGGAAGATATCAGCCGTGAGCTCAATGGTCTCATTGACGATATGCTGGAGGAGCGGACCGGAAACGGGAAATCCGAACAAGAAAATGCCGAAGATATTTTGAAGGAATTGGGCGCGCCCTTTGCGCTGGCGGGAAAATACCGGGGAGACAAACGGTATTTGATCGGATCGGAATATTTTGAGCAATATTGGTTCGTGCTGAAAATCGTGCTGATTTGCGTGGCAGTGGGCATGGTGATCGCAGCGATCGTGCAGGGTGTCACGCAAAATGTCACATGGACGGGCATCGTGAACGGTTTTGGCGAAGGAGCCGCGCAAAGCGGAATCCGGATGCAAGACTTCGTGCAGGGAATTGGCGTGACCATAGGCAGCGCAATCGTGAACATCATCATGGGTCTCGTACAGGGTTTCGCGTGGGTGACAATCATCTTCGTCATCATCGAGCGCTGTGCGGTAAAGGTAAACATCAAGGAAGCAGTGGCGGGGGCGTGGAAGCCGCAGGATCTAAAGGATATGCCTGTCCCCACAGAAAAAGCGATCATCAAAAGAGGCGAACCCATAGCGGGTATCGTATTTACGATCGCCGTTATCATACTGTTCAACTTCGTACCCTTCCTGATGGGCTTTTGGATGCAGGGAACGGATGGCGTCGTACACTTCGTACCGCTGTTTAACCTCGAAACGCTGAGAATGTTGCTGCCCTTGTTTAATGTTTGCTTTGCGCTGGGGATTCTGCGCGAGGCGCTGCGCATCGTAGCGGGGAGGCACACGCTGTGGCTGGGGCTTGCGACCGTAGCGCTTAATGTGATCGCGCTTGCCATCGTCTGTACGATATTCTTCAATCCCGCGATTTGGAACGCGGGTATGATCCAGCAAGCTACGGCGGTGAATCCGGGATTTTTCGATCTTGCCGGCAATGGGGTGGCGACGCTCAATACCTTCTTTGGTTATTTTACCCGCTTCTTTGGTTTTATATTGATTTTCGCTTTCGTGCTGGACAGCCTGGTTTCTCTTTATAAGGGCATACGCTATGGAAGGGCTTAAGCATACTATAAAAAAAGCCGCCGGAACCCGGCGGCTTTTATTTTGGAAAGAATGCTTTTGCCAAGCTGCAAAATTGTGAGGGAGAAAGGCATTGCGCGCGTGTTTGGGGATCAATATTACAATCATTTAAAATTGCGATGACAGTATTTGCGTCGCAAAGGGATTTTAAGTTGTTGAACAATGTTTTGCGTCGCATAGAAAACGCTGCGCGTATGATTTTGGTATAGTCTTTGCGCGGTGCGTCGCATATCGGCTCGCCGAGGGAAAAGTGTATGATAGCGGAATCCACATCCGGCGCAGGATAAAAACAGTTTCTGGAGACATCAAACAGGATGTCGGGTTTTCCGTAATATAAACAGGAAGCGGTAAGAGAGCTATAATCCGTATCGCCGGGCTGTGCGCAAAGGCGCTGCGCTACTTCCTTTTGTACCATTGCGGTAATGCTTAGGATGGGTGCGCTGCCTTCGAGCAGTGTCATCAAGATTTTACTGGTGATGTAATAGGGAAGATTGCCGCATACGTGAAAAGGACGACCTTCAAAGTATGTTCGGCATATTTCATTGATATCGCACTGCAAGATATCAGCCTCGATCACCGTGATGTTATGCAGATCGCCAAGGGTTTGCCCATGCAAGGCAAGTAAGCCGGTGTCGATCTCCACCGAAACGACTTTTTTAGCGCGGGGAGCCAGTGCGCGCGTAAGCGCACCCAAGCCTGTGCCGATCTCAAGCACATAATCGTTTTCGGTAAGGGCAACGCTATCCGCAATCTTTTGTACGATGTTTTCATCACATAAAAAATTTTGTCCGAATTTTTTTAAGGGAGACAATCCGTTTTCTTTTAACAGTTGCCCGATATCGCGCGGGGAAGTGATGTTTGGCATAAAGCCTCCTTTTGTGAGAGATAAAAAACGACGGGGCATGCCCCGCCGTCTTATTTCGTTGATCTAGTTTAAGATATAAACGGTCATTGTCTTACGACCCCATGCGTTGCAGACAGATTCGTCGGGTTGGTCGCCCATGTAGATATCAATGACGTTACTCGCCATCCCGCCGCGGTCTTCTACCACACCCTCGCCATATCCTTCGATATAGACGCGTGTTCCGAATGGAAGCGAATTGGAAGCAAGAGTTCCCCAATGTGGGTATGTTCCCGAAGAGGTTTTACTGCCGCCGTCGCAGTTGGAACAATATGCGGTGACCTGTACTTTGATCGCTTTGCGACCGTTGAGGTCGGTATCGCCGCTACTACCGGAAGACGAGCCGGAATTGCTCGGCTTGCTTGGCTTTTTGTTGCCTGAAGAAGAACCGGAGGGATTTTTCTTCGGCTCGGGTTTTGGCTCGGGCTTTACGTAGGTGCCGATCTCCATGATCTGGTCGACAGGCTGCTGTATCACGTCTTCTGAAATAGATTCGCGTGAAATCAGCGCGCCGTTTTTGTAAAGCTCTTTATAGGTGATTTGCAAAACGCCTTCTGCGCCGTCCTGCACAACTTGCTTTTTGCCCTTTTCCAGCTTGTCATTTTCCCGCGTTTTGTTCTCAAACGGGATAGACTGCTGCTCGGTGGTTTCTTGTGTTGTGACGATGATGTGATCGATCACCATGCCTGAGCGCACGAGCGAATCGGGCGAGGGGTATATCTCGTCGTTTTCGGCAACGACCACGCCTGCCTTGTCGAGCGCGTCCTGTACCGTATGCCCTGCAACGATGCTGACCTCGATCTCCTGTCCGTTGCTCTTGATGGTAAGGGGCATTGCGCGGTAAATGGTAATGGACTGACCCTCATAAACGGGAGCGCTTAAATCGGTGGAAACGACATCGTCTGTACCGATACTTACGCCATTATCATCCAAAAACTCCTGCACGGTACGCGCGCTTGTAGAAGCTTGCAATACGCGTCCGTTATCGTTCAGCGTTATGTCTGTTGTTGGTTTTGCAAAGGATGTCGGGATGGCGATGCTCGAAACAGCAACGACAGCTACGCATACAATGGCAACATTGCGGAAAAAATGGTCGCGCATCCGGTTGCTGCGTCCGCCGGTTTGCTTTGCGCTGCGTCCGCCGGTAAAAATAACACGTCCGGAGCCGGATGTTTGTACTGGCGTTGGAGCCGGCGCTTTCTTGCCGCCGCGCTTCGATGTTTTGGAAGTCGAGAGGGCGGAAAGCATTTCGGCCAGCTTGCCCGGTCGTTTGCGGCTGCGCGCGCGCGAACTCCTTGAGCCGATGGGCGTTAAATCCTCATCCGAAAAGTTGGATTTGTGCGCCGTATACAGAATTCCCTTATATTTTCGGTTCGGGTTGATTTCGTCGTCTTTTTTCTTTTTATAAACTGACATGTAAAACCTCCGCAGCCGGTACTGTCGCAACCGGCACATACTCGCAGTATAAAGCAAAATGGGGAAAAAGTCAATTTTCGTGCGTTGAAACACGGTGTTTATAACCCCAAAAATGTAATAAGTGGGGGAGAAAGGATAGGGCGGCGCAGGTACTGTAATCCCTGTAGAGAAAGGAAAACGAAGTGTTGGGAAAGAAAATGTAAACAAATCGTTACGATTTTGCAAATCTTATGAGATAATAGTATAATCATAATAAAAATCAGGGAAAGAACCGTGCGGATCGCGTGGTATGGTCTATTGATGGCGAGAAGAATTCTTACATATATAATGGTAGTTATTTTTTTGATCGGTCTGATGGGAGGGGCGCTTGTTGGTTGTGCGAAAACGGACGGCGCGTTGAGCACCGGATACGCGTTTGTGGACGCGCTTGTAAAAAAAGACTACAGTGACGCTTATGGATATGTATATACGCTGACATCTGATGTAAAATCAAAGGATGAATTTATTGCGCGCTTCAATAATATTTATGAAGCGTTGGAGATCACAGACATCAAGCTTGTGGATCGAAACGTTGAGAAAAAAGCGGATTCGGAAACAGAATATGCGCTTACCTATACGTTAGATATGACAAGCGGACTTCTTGGAAATGTCACATATGATTTTAGTGCGGATATCGTAAAAGGACCGCAGGGCTATACTGTGTTATATATGCCCAATCTGATTTTGCCTACGCTCGAGGAGGGCGATAAGGTACGCGCAGTTACGCAGACGGGCAAACGGGGTGAGATTTTTGCCGCGGACGGAGCGGTGCTTGCCAAGAACGATTTTGCGCAGAGCATTTATATTGATCTGGAAAAAGGACCGAATATTGATGAAGTAAAAGGCTTTTTGCAAGCAAATTATGGGGTGGATCCGGAAAAGGTACAAAAAAAGTATGAAAATGCGACCGAAAAAGGATTTACGTCTGAGGTGTTGGCGACGTATCCAAAAGGTACATTGACGGAGCAGCAAAAGCAAGAGATAGCGGCTGTGAACGGGCTGGGTGTGGACGAGAGCAAGATGACGCCCATGCGGCATTACCCACTAAAAGACGATGCGGCGCATATTATCGGATATCTGGGATCGCCGGAAGAAGAGCAGCTAAACGAGGAAGCGGGCATTACGGAAAGCTCCATCGTTGGCAAGACCGGTCTTGAAAAACAATATGAGGACACGTTGCGCGGTACGAACGGGAAAGCGGTGTATATTGAGGACGACAAGGGAAACCGTAAAGAAACCTTATATGAAGACGCCAAAACGGATGGATCGGATGTTACGCTTACAATCGATTCTAAAAAGCAACAGGACGCATACACGCTGATGGCTGCAAATATTGCTGATGGGGACAGCGGTGCTGTCGTGGTGATGGATTATACAAACGGCGATGTAAAAACACTGGTTTCGTATCCGTCATTTGATAATAATTTGTTTAATTTTGCGCTCGACCAGGCGACGGTGGATCATTATATGGGAGAAAACAGCAATTCGGCGATGCTCAATCGCGCGATACAGTCTATTTATACGCCGGGTTCTACTTTCAAGCCGTTCAGCGCGGCTGCGGCAATGGAAAACGGTAAGCTGACAGATCAATCGACGCTTCCTTTTACCGAAGAAAAGCGTGCGGACGGAAAAACAGGATATACATGGACGCCGGACATGCCGGGATGGGTGTATCCGGCAATCAACAGTAAAGAGATCGCGGGTGGTGACAGGACATTTAAGTATGCAATGAAATCGTCGGATAATATTTATTTTGCCTATTACGCGCTGCAAGTGGGCGTAGATGATTTTAAAGCGTATATGGAAAAGATCGGCATGGGGGAAGCGCCTTCGTTTGAATTACCGGTGACGGCTTCAAGCGTAATGTCGCAGGACCCGCCGGATTATAGCTTGAACTGGCTGGCACTGACAGGATTTGGAACGGGTGAGGTACAGATCAGCCCGCTGCAAATGGCGACGATGTATACCGCGTTCGAAAACGGTGGCAATATGCTGAATCCTACAATCGTACAACATATTTCGCATACGGACGAAAACGGTGACCAGATCATAGATCAGGAAGGCGCGCATACGGTATTTAAGGAAGCTACAATGTCGCAAACGACGATCAATATGCAAATGCCCGCACTTGAAGAAGTTATGGTGACAGGAACCGCTGCGCTCGCGAAGCTGGGCGGAAGGGACGGGATCTACGGCAAAACGGGTACAGCGCAGTTTGGTCCGAATAATTCGCGCGAGTGGAACTGGGTGGTGTCTATTGACCCGAGCACGCAATGTCTGTACCTTGTTATTGTGGAAACGAACGTAAATGAGGGGAGCAAACCAAAACTCAATATTTTGAGCGGATTGGTTGACGAGAGCAAATATGATCTTGCGCTGCAGCAGGTGGTGCAGGATAATTAAAGCATAGAAAGTGAAATAATAAAGGGGAAAAAAATGAATACATTGATAAGGATACTGAAGGTCGTTTTGGGCGTGTTGCTGTTTTTGGCGGGTATTCTGCTTTTGACAGCGCCGGTGGTTTCCGCAGTGGCTTTTGTAGGTATTGCGGGGATCGCAATGATGGCGGTGGGCGTATTGCAGCTCATTTGCGGATGTGCGCGCAGGCAGGAAGGGATTTTTGCGGCAAATATTGTGGTGTTTATTATGAACATCGCGTTGGGCGCTTTGATCTGGATGTTTGCAAACAGTATGTTGATTGCGTTCCTGCCGTTGCTGATCAGTATTTGGCTGGCGGTATTTGGCGTGGCGCGTATTCTGGAAGGGAACGCGCTTAAAAAGCAGGACGCGCAGAGATGGAAATGGACGATAGGTATTGGCGTTGTATCCATTGCGGGCGCGGTTTTGCTCATCGTGCTGCATTGGATTGTTGCGATGGATATCATCGGTATTCTGCTGGGGGCTTTTGCGGTCATTTATGGATTGGGTATTTTGAGTGACGGGATCGTGAAAGATAAGCCGATAACGGCACAAGAGCGTTTGCAAGAGGATGCGGCGATCTCGGAATCCCAAAATGCGGAATTTCGTAGATTCGAAGAAAAATTACACAAAGGCGAAAAAAAGGATCAATAAAGAATCAATCCGGTGTTGGTTACTGTGTTTGAGCCGTGGATATAAGAAAGTCCCGCTGCGGCGCATAGCTCTGATACGTTGATGCCGCACGCCTCGACGGGGATGATATGTTTTTCGGGAAAACGGCAGGGCGCTTCGGGATAAGTGCAGGATGTGCACAGGGTGCATTTACCCGCGCCAAGCACAAGAAAACGAGACGTTTTTTCGCTGATATCAGATTGGATAGCGTAAGCGATGCGGTTAAAAGCCGCGTTTGAGGCGAGCATGCCTTCAAAATCAAAAGAGTCTTCGAGAGTTCCGATGGATTGGAAAGCGATCGCGTGTGAAAACGATTGTACCCGCTCTGCAAGCGATGGTACGTCTCCACAGCCGGGAGGACAGCTCCAGTTTGTTTGGTAGCAGCCGCAATGGTTCATTTCGCACAGCTCACGCAGCTCCGGATAAAAACGGATGTCGCCGACCGTAACGTGCGACGCGTCGTAAGCGCCGTATGTTTTTAAGGTTTGTATGATGTATGCAGCATTGAGCATCGGGTATCAATCTCCTGTCGGGGGTGTATCTTTTTATTATAACATAATATAAGTCCGCTATGCGGATCGAGAGTAAAAGACCGATGGTATACCATCGGTCTTTTACTGATTGGGGGGTATGTATTGTTTTTGCTGCCGTTACACTATGTGTCGCGACAATATATATATAACCGGGCTAAATTGCTATAAACACTATTTCGATTTTATTTTTCGTTTTTTGCGTTTGCGACCGGCGGAAACAAACGCGAGAATACCTATCAACACTTGTCCGTTCGCAATCATCAGCACACCGCGCGCCATACCGTAAGTAAGCAGACCGCCGGATAGCGAAACAAGTACGCGGAACGGGTTTTGATCCAGAAGCTGAAGCATAATCTGCTGACCCAGATAGTTTTCCGCGGGAATGTATTTTTGCGCAAACCAACGCGCCGCGCGATGGATCAAACGTCCAATGACTGCGGAATCGAAGTCAGTGAGCGTCGCATTGATGGTAAACGGATGCAGGCTAAAAGAGATCTGCGGGATTTTTTCAAATAAGTTGTAGAAAGCGACCGCATTCCAATGTCCGTCCGTCGCGATTGGATATTTGGGAGGAGCGCTGCCCTGCGGGATATGGATCATTACCTTGAGGCGGATATCGCGGGAGGAAGCGCCGATGAGAATTTCACAATCGTCCATCAGTTTCCAGCCTTTTTGATAATAAGAAAAATCGCGTTCCGAAAGCGCGAAGGACAACTCTTTTGCCTCGCCCGGCTGCAAAAAAACTTTGTCGAATGCGCACAAATGCTTTTCTGCCGGATCGTGTTCGATATAAATTTGCGCAATCTCTGCGCCGGCCGCTGTTCCTGTATTTGTGACGGTAAAGGAAAGTGTGACAGACTGACCGAAAAGCAGCGTGTCTTGGGAAAGACGCAGATCCGAATAGGAAAATGATGTGTAGGAGAGACCATAACCAAACGGAAAAAGCACCTCCGCTTGCGCAGCGTCATAGTAGCGGTATCCCACATAGATACTTTCGCGGTATTCGACGTTATGCCTGTCGTCCGAGAAAAAACGGTAAGAAGGGGTATCGCTTAAGTGAAGGGGATACGTTTCCGCAAGCTTACCGCTAGGGGTGATTGCGCCGGTCAGCAACAACGCAACGGCGGAGGCGGAAGCTTCGCCGCCCAAGTAACAGTGCAACAGGGAAGTTACTTGATCGATCCATGGCATTTCTACAGGTGCGCCACCGCACAGTAGGACGATAACAGGCTTGACCGCGGAGATTTGCTCGATCAGTTCCGTCTGATTTTGCGGGATACAGATATGGGTGCGGTCTATGCCTTCCATTTCATAGTGCGCGGGCAATCCGGCAAAGATGACCGCAACATCTGATTCTTCGGCAATGCGTTTTGCTTGTGCTAGAAGCGCTTCGTCCGTTTCATCCCGCGTACTGTCATAACCCTTGCCGTAAGTGAAATCAATGCCGTATTTGGGAAATTCTTCAAGTGCGGTCTCAAGCTGCGCGGGATTGATCATTGAACTGCCCGCGCCCTGATATCGCGGTTTTTCAGCAAATTCACCGAGCAAAGCGACTTTAACGCCCGGCTTTAAGGGGAGAAGGCTGCGGTCGTTTTTGAGCAACACAGCACTTTCAGCCGCAGCTTCGCGCGCGATCTCATGCGTTTTTTGTTTATCGTAGGTATATGGCTTGGATTTTTCTTTTTTGCAGCGATGTATGAAGGAAAGGACGCGCCGCACACACGCGTCGAGCGATTTTTCGTTAAGCGTCCCCTTTTCTATGCTGCGTATAATCCGCTCTGTATTTTCCTCGCCGGAATAAGGCATTTCAAGATCCATGCCGGCGGCAATTCCTTTTTCGCGGTTATAGCACGCGCCCCAGTCGGAAATCACAAGACCATCAAAGCCCCAATCCTTGCGCAGGATATCCGTAATCAGTTCTTTCTTTTCTCCGCAGTAATCGCCGTTCAGCATATTGTACGCGCTCATGACGGCATAAGGCGCGGCAGATTTGATCGCGCGCTCAAACCCCTGTAAATAAATTTCGTTCAGTGCGCGTTCGTCAACGATGGAATTGGATACCATGCGAAAATATTCGCGGTTGTTTGCGGCGAAATGTTTGATGCATGCGCCCGTTCCTGTGCTTTGTATTCCATGGATCATACATGCGCCAAGATCGCCTGAAAGGATGGGATCCTCGGAAAAATATTCGAAGTTGCGTCCACAAAGCGGAGAGCGCTTGATGTTGATGCCCGGACCTAAAACAAGGTCTACTCCCTGATCGCGCGCCTCGCTTCCGAGCGCCTCGCCTACACGGTACAACAGATCCTTATTCCACGAACAGGCTGTTGTTGCTGCGGGTGGGAAACATGTAGCGGGAACAGAGGATTCCAGCATGGCGGTTTCTTTATCATATTGTTTGCGCAGCCCATGAGGACCATCCGTCATGAGAACCTCGGGAATATCAAGGTCGGCGATCGGATAGGTATTCCAGGCATTGAGCCCCGAGCAAAGATCCGCCTTTTGTTCTAAAGTCAGTTTAGAAAGAATATCGTCGATTTGATTCATATACATACCTCGTGGGATTTGTATTACATTATATATAATATATAACCAAATATAAGCGCTGTTATTGCCGTTTTTCAATGTAGTATAGGAATGAGTGTATTATATCACAGATGTGAAGCGCGAGATATATGACGGATAGAAATGTAACGAAATTGTAAATAATATTAAAATAAACCAAGATTTAACCCATTATAAAGCGGTTCATGGAAAAGGATAGTCGAAATATTACAAAAATATTAAATAAAATATGGACAAACGAAACAATTGGGTGTATAATTCGTATTAAACTTGTAACAGAAAAGGAGTTTTTATGAAACAGATTTTTAGAAGATTCAAGTCTGCCTTTGGTTTTCGCAGGCGAGGAGCTTCAGTGTACAAGGGACATACATCATCGGTTGTACATCGTTACAGGGCAAGAAAGAAGAAGCAGTTTGTGATTGCTGTTGGTGTTGTAGCTGCGGCAGTCATGGTTCCGATCCTCGCGACGGCGGCTTATGGAGACGAAATATTCCATGCGCCGGCAGTAGTGGAACAAACACAGCAGACAGAAGAAGAAACAGCGGTTCCCTCTGTAGAGCCTACGCCTACGCCCACATTAGCTGTGGAGCAGGGAATTGTATTTGAGGGTACACAGGAAGAAAAACCTGTGGATGAATCCAGCGTACAGGCGCAAGGCGAGATTGTCAGTGAACCGACACCTGAAGCGACGGCAGCGCCCGAAGCAACGGTAACACCCGAAGCGACAGCAGCGCCCGAAGCGACGGTAACACCCGAAGCAACAGTAGC
>CAZBSH010000042.1:0-19217 GCA_964494645.1 uncultured Christensenella sp.
CCATTACGCCTACGCTGCGCATATCGGTCAGCACCGCAAAATACTGCCAGATTTTCTCATCCAGCTCCGCTTTTGCAATCTCGTCGCGGAAAATGAAGTCCACATCTCGCAAAAGATCCAGTTTTTCTTTTGTGATCTCGCCAATCACACGAATCGCCAGCCCCGGTCCCGGGAACGGCTGACGCCATACCATATGGCGCGGAAGCCCAAGCTCTTCCCCTAACTCGCGCACCTCGTCTTTAAAGAGTTCGCGCAATGGCTCAATAATTTCTTCAAAATCCACATGATCGGGCAATCCTCCGACATTATGGTGGCTCTTAATGAGTGCCGCATCGCCCACGCCGCTTTCTACAACGTCAGGATAAATCGTTCCCTGCGCCAGAAAATGCACCTTTCCGATCTTCTTGGCTTCTTCTTCAAAGACACGGATAAACTCTTCACCAATGATTTTACGCTTTTTCTCCGGTTCCGTAACACCTGCGAGCTTTTCTAAAAAGCGCTGCTCTGCCTTGACGTGGACAAGATTCATATCAAATTGTTTTTTAAATACATTCTCCACTTCCTCCGGCTCAAATTTACGCATCATACCGGTATCCACAAATACGCACGTCAAATTTTTGCCGATCGCCTTATGCAGCAATACCGCACATACGGAACTATCAACGCCTCCCGACAGCGCCAATAACACTTTTTTGTCTCCTACCTTCTCTCGAATCGCTTCGATTGACTGCTTTGCGTAATCATTCATATCCCAATCTCCTTTTGCGCCACAAATATCAAATAAAAAATGTTCTAATATATTTTGTCCGTTTACCGTATGCTGTACCTCCGGATGAAACTGTACGCCATATATCTTTGTTTGATCGTCTCCAAACGCTGCCACAGGGCAAGAAGCCGTTTGCGCCAAAACCGTAAAACCCTCCGGTGCTTTATCGATATAATCCATATGGCTCATCCAGCATACCGATTCTTTCTCCAAGTCCCGCAGCAATATATTATCGTTACAGTATGTGATATTTGTTTGCCCATATTCACCCGCGGGCGCAGAGGTGACATGCCCGCCTAGCTTCATAGAAAGCAACTGACTTCCGTAACAAATTCCCAAAATAGGTACGCCCAATTTCAGGATCTCTTCCTCACACACAGGCGCGCCTTCTTCATACACGCTTTTAGGACCGCCTGTAAAAATAATCCCGATCGGATTCTTTTCCTTGATTTTTTCCGCACTTGTCTGATATGGCAGCAGCTCCGCATAAACATTTGCTTCGCGCACCCTGCGTGCAATCAATTGATTGTATTGACCGCCAAAATCAAGTACGATCACTGTCTCTCTCATCTATTTTCATCCTTCCAAAATGATTTATGTCCATCTTGTATCAAAACTTCCGTTATCTTTTTGTCACGCGCTAACAACTCACGCGAAATAACCTTCTTCCAAGCCTCATCCAGTATATCTTGCGCAAACACAGCCGCCTTATTTTTGTCAATATATACGCGCATTCCATTGCGTGTATATCGCCGAATATATTTTTCCGCTTCCTCAACAAAATCCAGCATTTGCACATCAATTTTCGTATCGGCTACAAGGCGGCATGCAAGGCAATCGTTTGTTGGTCGGATATAATACGCCCTGCCAATCGCACGTAACATCTCTTCCACCGACTGCCTCGTGCATCCAAGCTCTACAAAAGGACTGATGCCCTGTATCCCCTGTGTGTCACCTGATAAGATGCCACAGCCACAGGCGTCTATCGTCTTTCCGTCAAACAGCACATTTGCGCCCAGCCCCTTTGCTACGCACATCAAACGCTTCGAAATCTCAAGCGCACATGCCGCGCATCGATTTTCTGCCCATGCTTCACCAATCTCTTGTATCTCTAGCAAGTCAGGCATCGAAACACGCTCACTATGCATCTTCGGATAATCATCCAGCACCTCATGCACGCGGTATATTTCTTCCTGCGTAAAAAACGGTGTGTTCGCCGTCAATACAGGCGCGCTTTTCCCATGAGATTCATAAAGCGCGCACACAAGCAATGCAGATGCCGTACCACCGGAAAACGCGACAGTCGCATACGGGTACTGTTCCATATACTCGACCAGCCTGCTAAACTCCTTCTGTGAACGGCTCATTTATTTCGCGCTGTAATTTGGCGCTTCCTTTGTGATATTGATATCATGCGGATGGCTTTCTAAAAGCCCTGCGCCCGTTATTTGGATAAATTCAGCATTTCTTTGCAGTGCTTCTATGTCCTTCGCACCACAGTATCCCATACCGGATTTTAGTCCTCCAACCATCTGGTATGTTGTTTCTGCAAGCGGTCCCTTAAACGGCACACGCCCCTCAACACCTTCCGGAACAAGTTTCTGCGTACCTTCCTGAAAATAGCGATCTGCGCTTCCCTGCTGCATCGCGGACACAGAACCCATACCACGATATACTTTGAAACTTCTTCCCTGATAGATTTCCATTTCACCCGGGCTTTCTTTTGTCCCTGCGAACAAGCTGCCGATCATGACAGCTGCAGCGCCGCCGGCAATCGCTTTTGTAATATCGCCACTATATTTGATGCCGCCATCAGCAATAATCTTGTTACCCGTTTTAGCCGCCTCTTCTGCGCACTCTACTACAGCAGAAAGTTGTGGCACGCCGATTCCGGCTACAACGCGTGTCGTACAGATAGAGCCCGGTCCGATACCAACCTTCACACATGTCGCACCCGCAGCTATCAGATCATGTACCGCCTCTTTGGTCGCGCAGTTCCCTGCAATAATATCAAGTTCCGGAAACTTGTTACGCACCTTCTCCACAATATTAAGTACATTCTGCTGATGTCCGTGCGCTGTATCGATCGCAATAATATCCACCTTCGCCGCAACCAGCGCTTCTACCCGTTCCAGCGTCCCCTCGCCTGTCCCGACTGCCGCACCGGCAAGCAACCTTCCTTCACTGTCCTTCGCCGACATTGGATACTGGATCGACTTTTCGATATCTTTGATCGTAATAAGCCCCATCAACTTCCCGTTATTATCTACGAGCGGAAGTTTTTCGATTTTGTACTTTCTTAATATCCCTTGCGCTTCGTCAAGCGTTGTACCAATAGGTGCGGTGATCAAATTGTCTTTTGTCATCACCTCGCTTACCTTTCGCGAATAATCCGTTTCAAAACGCATATCGCGGTTGGTAATGATTCCAATCAGAGTTCCGTCCGGCTCGACGATCGGTACGCCTGAAATTTTATATCTTCCCATCAGTTGATCTGCATCCGAAACCTTATGGTCCGGCGAAAGAAAAAACGGATCTGTTATAACACCGTGCTCGCTTCTTTTTACCTTATCGACATGCTCCGCCTGCTGCTCTATCGACATATTCTTGTGAATGATGCCCATACCGCCCTCGCGCGCGATCGCGATTGCCAGTCCGCTTTCCGTGACCGTGTCCATCGCAGCGCTCATGATCGGAATATTCAGCTTGATCCTCGGGGTCAGGTAAGTGGATACATCTACTTCATTCGGTACTACATCGCTCTTTTGTGGTTTCAGTAATACGTCATCAAATGTTAGTCCCTCGGTAATCTTCATAAACATTTCTTCCTTTCTTGAATTCGTGATTATAATTATTTTATATTATGCTTTAGCATAATAATATACACAGCTGAAGATAATCTGTTAAGAACCGTTTGTATACTCTCGTTTGCGTACGCATCAGCCCCCGCGGCGATACACAGCCGCTCCGCCTGCCTTGCTTTTGTTCTCAGGATATTGAGCACAGCGCACATCATATCCGAATCCTCATCCACAAAGTCATGATCTGTTTGCAGGTATTTGCGCGGATGATAGGAATACTCTCGCAATTCGTCAAACGAAAGCCCGATCATATGATCGACGCGCGGTGCATGGGCACACGCTTCCGCATTCATGATACAGCGGATCACACCAACGATGTCCTTTAAATCATCCGCCACCAATATCTCTCCCCGCTCTTTTGCAAACGCCAGCGCATATACCGCATAAGCAAGCAGACTGTCTATCTCCCCGCGCAGCATGATTTGCGGATGGTCTTTGCTGACCGTCTCATTGCCATACAGGCAGGTTCTGGATTCATTGTTTTTCATCGTTTATATTACCTCTATCAAAAAACCGCATGGCATGATTATGCTTGCGGTTTCTTTTCTTCCGTTTGCTTCTGCTGCTCTTGCTGTGTCGCTTCCGCATCAAGCTTTTCGAGCATCTCTATATGATCTCTTTTCATCACGAACCAGTTGATGCACCCGATTACAAATGATACAGCCAACACAATCACCGCAGCGGTAAACATTCTCTCCGCGAATAATATCGCAGATATCGCAAGCAGCGCGGATATCGCGTACAACAAGACTACAGACTGCTTTTGGTTCATCCCCATATCCACAAGACGATGGTGCAAATGTTTTCTGTCCGCATGGAACGGGCTTTGCCCCTTAAATAATCTGCGTATAATCGCAAACAACGTATCAAAAATCGGCAGTCCCAACACAAGGAACGGGATCACAAAGGATACCACCGCGTTTACCTTAAAGAAACCTTGTATAGAAATCACCGATAGTACAAACCCCAAAAAGGTCGCTCCCACATCGCCCATGAATATCTTTGCAGGATTTAAGTTATACGGCAAAAACCCAAGGCAGGAACCCGCCAATATGGCGGCAATGACCGTGACTGTCGGATTGCCGGCGGAAAGCAAAGAAACAGCAAGCAGCGCCAGTGAAGAGATCGCAGATATCCCGCATGCAAGACCGTCCAATCCGTCGATCAAATTGATTGTATTGGTGATCGCAACGATCCACAGTACAGTAATCGGTATCGCCCAGTTTCCGAAATAAATAATCTGGTCGAAAAGTGTGATCTGCTTGATGACAATGCCCGAAAAACAAACGACCAGCGCCGCGCCGATTTGCACCAGAAGCTTGATCCACGCTTTTAAATCGTAGATATCGTCGAACATCCCCATGATCGTGATCATAAGCGCGCCCAAAAGCAATCCTACATAGGTCGCATCCAGAGGTACAAACGCCACCACGCCAAAAGCAAACGCAACAAATATAGCAAGCCCTCCCATTGTAGGGATCGGCTTGCTATGCATTCTTCTACTATCTTTTGGAATATCTACTGCGCCTACTTTAATCGAAAATTTGCGCACAAGCGGAGTTGACGTATACGTCATAAAAAACGTAAAAAGAAACGCTATCAGAATCAACAAGCCGCTGCGTAATTCCATTCGAATATAAAGGTCCTTTCGTAGATATCGGTTCAAAATATCACAAGAGCGGCAAAGCTTGCGCTTTGCCGCACTTGAACTCTGTTACATTATATCAACTTTCTTTTTTAAATGCAACATCTCCGTTTTCTACAAACATCTTTACTTTATCACCGATGCTTATCTTTCCGGCGAGGATCTCTTCAGAGAGCTTATCCTCCACTGTTTGCTGAATCATCCGACGAAGCGGCCTCGCGCCATACTGGTCGCTCATTCCGTCTTTTGCCATCAGTTTTGCCGCATCCTTTGTATAGGTGAGATCGATCTCCCTATCCTGCAGTCTTCTGATCACACTGTGCAGCATCAGCTCTGCGATTTGCTGTGTATCTTTTTCCGTCAGCTTGTGGAATACGATGATGTCATCGATCCTGTTGATGAATTCCGGGCGGAACGTCTCTTTCAACGCTTCCATCATGCGTTCCTTCATCTCATCAAATTCCTTAAGCTGTTCCATATTTCCGTCTTCACCGTTGGTGAAGCCGATCTTGCTTTTTGCGATCTCATGTGCGCCTACGTTGGACGTCATGATAATGATCGTATTTTTGAAATCCACAGTCCTGCCCTTGGAATCGGTCAGCCTGCCATCCTCCAACACTTGCAGCAGGATATTGAACACATCCGGATGCGCCTTTTCGATCTCATCAAACAGCACAACAGAATACGGTTTTGTCCTGACCGCCTGTGTCAGCTGTCCGCCTTCATCATAACCGACGTATCCCGGAGGGGAACCCACCAGCTTAGATACGCTGTGCTTCTCCATGTATTCGGACATATCCATGCGGATCATCGCGTTTTCGTCTCCAAACATAGATGCCGCAAGCGCTTTTGTCAGTTCTGTTTTACCAACGCCTGTCGGTCCTAAGAAAATAAACGAACCAATCGGTCTGTTGGGATCCTTAAGACCTGCGCGGGCGCGGCGAATCGCTTTTGCTACCGCAGACACCGCCTCATCTTGACCAATCACGCGTTCGTGCAGCATTGATTCAAGCTTTAAAAGCTTTTTGCTTTCGTCTTCCGTCAATTTGCTTACCGGTACGTGCGTCCAGCTGGAGATGATCTGCGCGATATCCTCTTCTGTAACGATGCCTTTCTCTTTGGCAACCGCTTTTCTCCACTCTTCCGAGCAGTGCTCAATATCACGTTTGATATCTGCTTCCTCGTCGCGCAGCTTTGCCGCTTTTTCAAAGTCCTCATGCGCAATCGCGTTCTCTTTTTCCTTGCCGATCTCTTCTAATTTCTCTTCCAGTTCCCGCAAATCCGGTGGCGATGTAAACATCGATATCCTTACCTTTGAAGCTGCCTCGTCGATCAAGTCGATCGCCTTATCCGGCAAAAACCTGTCCATAATGTATCGCGTGGAGAGATCCACCGCCGCTTTAAGCGCCTCATCCGTAATCGTAACCTTATGATGGGCCTCGTACCGGTCACGCAATCCTTCGAGTATCTGCAATGCCTCCTCCGGCGTTGGCTCTCCTACATTTACAGGTTGGAATCTGCGTTCGAGCGCCGCGTCTTTTTCGATATGCTTTCTATATTCATCAATCGTTGTCGCGCCGATCACCTGAATCTCACCGCGCGCCAGCATTGGCTTTAAAATATTCGCAGCATCCATCGCGCCTTCCGCCGCACCTGCGCCAATCAGCGTGTGCAACTCGTCGATAAACATAATAACATCTCCTGACTTTTGCAATTCATCAAGCGCATCTTTGAGGCGCTCTTCAAATTCGCCCCTGAATTTGGAACCTGCGAGCATACCTGCCAAATCAAGCATAACAACACGCTTGTTCTTAAGCATATCCGGGATATTGCCCTCTATGATCTTTTGCGCCAGCCCCTCAGCGATTGCCGACTTACCTACGCCGGGTTCTCCAATCAATACAGGATTGTTTTTTGTCCTCCTGCTCAAAATCTGAATGATACGCTCAATCTCCTCTGATCTTCCAATCACAGGATCAAGCTCGTTGTTTTTGGCTGCAAGCGTCAGGTCGCGTCCAAACTTATCCAGCTTAGGCGTTGAAGACTTGGATTTTTCCTCACCGGACGACGGCGCTCCCTGCGCGATCGCAAGAATTTCCTGCTGCATTGCCGCCATATCCGCATTCAAATCGTGCAGCATGCGGAATCCCATGCTTTCCCTTTCGTTGATGATCGCAAGAAGCATGTGCTCTGTGCCCACAAAATTCTGTCCCAACTGACGCGAGAAAGCTACGCTCATTTCAATGATTTTTTTTGTTCGGGGGGTATATCCCATGACCTGCGGATTACCATATCCGCCATCTACGGAAACGGATTCAATATACTCGCGCGCGTTTGCTTCATTGATTCCCTGCTTTAACAATATTTCTGCGGCAGTACCGCCTTCCATTACAAGTCCAAGCAGGAGATGTTCCGTTCCCACATAATTTTCACCCATTCCGCTGGCGAACTGGGCAGCTTTATTGACTGCCTCCTGTGCACCCGCGGTGAAACCAGACATATTACTCATACTATTCCTCCTAACATCTGCCACGCAAGCCTAATGCTTGTCCCACGGCAACTGCCGCTTTTCCGGCGAGCGGTACGCCAATCATTACTGGTTTTTCCTTTGTTTCATAACTTATTTAACCGAACCAGTCCTATCTAAACATCTTATTGAACCTTTTAATTTTCCTTGCCATCCTGTTCCTGATGACGAATCTTATCTCTTATTTCCGCTGCTTTTTCAAAATTTTCCGCTTCTATGGCCGCTTTAAGCTGCGCCTGTAAATCCGCTTGCATATCCTTCGGCCCTTTCAACGCTTGCGTATCGCTTAAATCCAGCTTTGGCAGCTCGATCCCGCTTGCCGTCAACCCGTCCACACCATCAAATTCAATACTGCGCCGATCGCGCGGCATTGCAGGAATTGCACCCGTCAAACCGTTCATATCAAACATATTGCCTATCCTTCCCGAACCGCGTTTCAGCAAGCTCGTTTCAAACAAATCACCAAAAAAGTTCTCCGGTGAAAACACATTCATGAGCCCCGGTTCTTTACTCGCACATTCACTGCACAGATTCCGTTCTGTCGTAACACCGTTTACACTTTGCTGTATATGCACATTCGCTTCTCTTTGCCTACATTTATCACATAACATATTAATCTTCCTCCTTCAAAAGTGACGCTACTAAAATCTCTTTCAAAACGCATGCCCTAAG
This sequence comes from uncultured Christensenella sp., assembly GCA_964494645.1. Taxonomy (GTDB): domain Bacteria; phylum Bacillota; class Clostridia; order Christensenellales; family Christensenellaceae; genus Christensenella. Next base: position 8,472 of record CAZBSH010000042.1, read on the forward strand.
CTCGTTTTTGACCTCAACCGGCACACATAATGCCTTGTCTGATACTGCCGCTAAAATCAAGTTTTTCGACTTTTTGTCGATCAACCCCGTTTCTAACATGCCTTCCACCAGCTCTGCCGCATGCCGCATACCTATGCCGCCTTGCAGTTTTTCTTCAATAATATCTCTGATGTATTCGCTTTCTTCCACATCGAGCTGAATCACACGAATATAACCACCGCCGCCACGCCTCGATTGCGTAATATAACCCCTACTGGGAGAAAAACGTGTCGTCAATACGTAATTGATTTGTGAAGGCGCACAATGAAAATGCTGCGCCAGCTCATTTCGCTGTAACTCCGCCATTCCTTCGTCTTCTGTCAAAAGTTCTTTGATGAAGTTTTCAATATGATCACTCAATACCGACATATTCGCATCTCCTTTCTTTGACTTTCTTTGACCTTCATATTTATTATAACCGAATTTTTTTGCCTGTAAACCATTATACGTAAAAAATCCTTAATGAATTTCTCTGAATTCCTGAGGTGGTATACCCTTTACCTTGGCATTTTGATAGTCCACTTTTAAATGCTGCAAAAACACCACGAATGCTTCCGTTTCTAACATCGTTTTTGCGAACGCGATGATCAATTCGAATTGATGACGAACGCTTAACGGGCGCGCTGAATAACCGTGCTTCTCCGCAAAACAACAAAGCTCACGATACCATGCAAAAGGCTGCACCATTTGCTTTTGGGTAACAAAATCAAACGCCCTGCGCATACGTCCGGTATTATAGTAACGATCGACAAATCCTGCCATTTCATGAAGGAACAACAGATCTTCTGCATACATATCAGTCGTTTTCACGACCTCATAGGGCGGATAACTTCGCGCTAAAATACCATATTCTTCCGCTTCTTTCTTAAGGGTCGTACCTTTTAACAGTTTCAAAAAACCAAGCTGAATTGCATCCGGATAGAGTTCATAAACCTCGTGAAAAGACTGTTCAAAGCTTCGTATATCCTCATGCGGGAGCCCGGCAATCAAATCAAGGTGTAAGTGTATATTCCCTGCCTTCATGATAGCCAAAGCATTTTTTTTCAGCTTTCCGATATTTGTTTTACGGATGACCGTACCAAGCGTATGCAAATTGAGCGACTGCACACCTGCTTCTAACTGTATCTTTCCTTTTGGAGCCTCTCTGAGCAAAGCAAGCGCTTCCTCATCCAGCAGATCAAGCCCTATTTCAAAGTGAAAACAGGTCTCGCCTGTATGCCCGATCACATAACGCCATAGCTCCATCGCACGGAATCGGTTCGCGTTAAAGGTACGATCAGTAAATTTTACAAGACGAGCGCCCCGCTCGACAAAACGCAGGATATCCGCCTTGACTTTGTCTATGGATTTCTCGCGTACGCCGCCGGGAGTAACTCCGGAAAGGCAATACGCACATGAAAATGGGCATCCCCGCGTTGATTCATAATAGTAAATGCGATTTTTATCATACTCGTCCCCAATACAGGCAAACGGGGCGCTCAACTGTTCGATATCAGCAACCACAGCATACCTTGTATCCCCGCTTATCTGCCCTTCCTTGCGGCAAAGCACGCTACGCACATCATGTGCCGTACCATCTATGATAGACCTTAATAGTTTAGGAAGGACCTTTTCCCCTTCGCCGCAAACTATGTAGTCTACAAATGGTGCGTCTTTTAAAAGTATTTCTGACTCAAAGGACACCTCAGGTCCACCCAAAATAATAACGATTTCCGATTGTGCTTTTTTGAGGTCCTCGGTTATCCGTAAAACCATCCCAATATTCCAAATATAGCAAGAAAAGCAAATGATGGAAGGGCTTTGCTTGAGCAGATCATACAGTATCTCTGCGGGTGGCTGATTGATATTGTATTCGCGGAATGTGACCTCTTCATCATTCACTGCCGCGACAAGAGAGCGCACCGCAGGATTGGTATGCACATAACTTGCATTGATTGCCGTTAGAATTGTTTTCATTTTTTTCTTTCCTGATAAAAAGAGACCGCAAAACACGCTGCGGTCTCTTCATTGTTCGCCATTTATTTATCTTCGTAGATATATGTGATATAGAAACTATTGTCTCCCTGATTAAAATAGTCCACCACGTAAAATTCACCTGATTTCGTACCCGGGATGATCTCTGAGGTTTTGGAGTAACCGATCAACGACAACTCTCCTTTGGCGATGGAGTACTTTACCACCGCAAAGGGATATTGCGCCGTTGTTCCATCGTATGTGGGCGTCGTAAAATAGAACGTATCATTATCTGCGCCAAACGTCATACTGTTGATCAGCGACCCGCTGATTACATCCGTAACAGTTGCTGTGACTGTATTCAGCATCTGTATCGTATAGCTGATATCTTCTTCACCTTCCTGCACCGGCAGCAATACCGCCATATTTACGCCGTCCTGCGAAAGCGCAAAATCTATGCCCGCTGTCACTTGTGTCCGCTCTTTTGTGGCAAGGTCAAGCGCATAGACCATGCCCTGTCCATTATTTTCCGTTTTATCCGCAAAGTATATCGTTTTGTTCCGCAGCGCGATTTTTGACTCTGCGCCTTTTTTCTCTTCTACCGCCTGTACACGCTCCGCACTGTCCAGCGAAAAATCATATTGCATGAGCTGCAATGTACCCAGCCCTGTCATCGCATAGATCACCGGTTGCTGCGCATCCCACACAAAAGAAGTCGTCGCATCGCCGAAACCTTCTTCTCCCAAATTGTGCAATACATTTTCCTGCGTATCGAAAACGTATAACACCTTATTTTCGATCCCCGAATCAAGGATAGCAAGATATCTCCCGTCAGAGGATGGCGCCGCCTTTTCAATTCCGTAAAAATCCGGTAATTCGATCTGCGTCTTTTTTCCATTCGCCTCAATACGCCAGAGCTTTTCCTTCAACACCTGTTCCGTGTCCTCTGCGGCATTGGGCACATAAGAACGTGCGTATATAATACTTCCATCCGGCATTTGGCAAAGATACCGACCGTTTTCGACAAGCACCGGCAAAGTAATGGGCGCACCAGCCACCATCATCACCGGGTCCTGCTGTATCCCCTTTGCATCCACCTCTTTATTATATACCGGAAGGGCGTCCGTACTCATCTCAAATACATATGTCTTTTTGGACGGCGCAACGCTAGCGATCTTAAGATTGGTTTCTTCCGCCAACTTTTTCGCCGATGCTTCATCTTGTTTAGGTGATGAGATCAATATGATATCCGACAGCTCCTCACACATGGTAGGCGTAAAACCCAGATCAGGCGTAATCAAATTCTGCTCATACTCCTCATATGCATTGAGACCTACGAAATAAGCGTTTTGGGCGCTCGCTTTATTCGGCGTAAGCGTAAGCACAAGCTTATCGGCATCCTCTGCCACAGTAGCACTGATCTCCTCGTTCATCTGAAAGTAGACGGATATCGTATTACTGTCCGAGTGTACCGTATTAAACATCCCATAGATCACGCTGTCTGTAAACCATTCACTTTTGTTGGAATAATCCCAGAAGCCGATATTCAAATCAACCTGCAACCGTACCGGCGAAGGAAGGATCGTAACCCCATATTTGGGAACAGATGAAATCTTGGACTCGTCTACCCCCGCGATACGCGATCCATTCAAAAACGACATTGTAATCACCGTATTATCGCCTTGCTTTTCAATGTTGATATCCTTTAAATTTACGTCTTTCCCCAGCGAAGCGTCCCCCCCTTCGGTGGTGCCATTTACTTCCTTTGCCCCGGACGCATCTGCGTTAGAAGGCGTATTGGGCACAATCGTACACGCGCATAGCATCAACGCTGCCGCGCATACCAGGCTGATCACAAATATCAAACGTTTTTTGAACATAATCTCCCTCATTTTTACTCTTTTTGTGATTAAATCGCTTTCATGATCGCTGCATATTCGTTCAGTTTCGCCTTGATCTCTTCCAAGTCCGCAAAACTAAAGCGTCCATTCTCGTATACGATATCCCCACCAACCATTGTCATACATACGTCCGTATCGTCCGCACTGTATACAACGTTGGAAAGAATATCATAATCGGGCGCATACCGTATCCCGCTTGTATCGATCATAATGATATCCGCGTTCTTTCCCTCTTCGATCACACCGCTTGAAAATCCCATTGCGATGGCGCCCTGACGCGTCGCAAGATCGATCGCCTGCGCCGCCGGTATTGCCTTGGGATCATATGTTGTCCCTTTTTGCAGCAGCGCCGCATACGTCATCTCTTCCATCATCGAAAGCTTATTGTTAGATGCAACGCCATCCGTGCCCAACGAAACGCGCACGCCTTTGTCCAGCATACGACTAAGCGGAGCAATACCGCTTGCGAGCTTTAGATTGCTGCGCGGGCAGCTCAGCACACAAGAATCATGTTGCGCCATGAGCTCCATATCATGTTCGCTGATCCACACACAATGCGCTGCCAGGAATGGAACATCAAGAAGCCCCAGCTTTTCGCACAGCTCAATGGGGGTCATACTGTGTTCCTTGATACAGTTCTCATGTTCGCCTTTGGTTTCAGAGATATGCATATGGATGCCTGTTTTAAGGCGAGCTGCCTCGCCGGCGATTTTTTCAAGCATCTCATTGTTTACTGTGTATTGCGCGTGCGGAGACAGGAATACCTTCAATCTGCCTGTATTGTTGTATTTTTCAACCAGTTCCACACCTTCGTTGAAAGTGCGTTGTGCCACATCCGGCACGGGCGTGACAACTGCCCGCGAAAGCACAGCGCGCAATCCGCTTTCCTGTGCCGCTTTTGCGACCGCATCCATAAAGAAATACATTTCATTGAACCCGACGATACCCGCAGCTGCCATTTCGCACATTGCAGCCATGCTTGCCCAATACGCGATCTCATCATTCAGGCGATCTTCTGCGGGAAAAATCCGCGTGTTCAACCATGTCATCAAATCGAGATCATCCGCGTACGAGCGGAACATATTCATTGGAACATGCGTATGTGTGTTGAAAAATCCGGGCATTACGAGGTTTTCCTTCGCATCGATCACCCTGTCCGCATCAATTGCCGGAGCGTTTGAAGCCGCGCCGACATACGCAATCTTTCCGCCGTCCACATGTATGACAGCACGATACAATACATCTTTACTCTCGTTGTTTGTAATGACTGTTACATTTTCGATTTTGATTTTCATCGCTCATTCCCCATATAAATATTTGCGTTGCTGCTCTGTCAGTACGTCTACTGCGCCACCCATTGCCTGAAGTTTTCTGACCGCAACGCTATAATCGATGTCCTTCGGCAGATTGAGCAATCCCGGTTTCATAGACCCGTGGTTATCCAGAATATATTTTTGCGCTAAAAACTGGAGGGCAAAGCTCATGTCCATGATCTCCGCAGGATGTCCATCACCGGAAGCGAGGTTCACAAGCCTTCCTCCTGCAATCACATTCAGAATCCTGCCGTCTTTTTGTACGTATCCTTCCACGTTATTGCGCATCTCCACCACTTCTTCACTCATTTCGCGAAGCTGTGCCACATTGACTTCGCAGTCAAAATGCCCGGCGTTCGATAAAATAACGCCATCTTTCATTTTATCAAAATGACGCGCGACGATCACATCATCACAACCTGTCACCGTTACAAAAATGTCCCCGTGCGAGGCAGCGTCGTCCATGGTCATCACATCAAAGCCGTCCATCAACGCTTCTGTAGCCTTGATATGGTCGATCTCCGTTACAATCACTCGGGCGCCTAATGCTGCGGCGCGCTTTGCAACGCCTTTGCCACACCAACCATATCCTGCAACGACCACACGCTTTCCGGCAACAATCAGGTTTGTCGTACGCATGATACCGTCCCACACAGACTGACCCGTGCCGTAACGGTTGTCAAACATATATTTGCATTGCGCGTCATTGACAGGAATCACAGGGATCTTAAGCGTCCCCGCTTTTTCCATTGCCTTTAGGCGCAGCACACCCGTCGTTGTTTCCTCGCTTGCCCCAATCACGTGCTCCATAAGCTCCGGCAGCTCTTCATGCAACATCGTGATCACATCGCCCCCGTCATCTACGATCAAATTTGGCTGTGTGAGAAGCGCGCTCCTGATATGTTCTTCGTACACTTCAGGTGTTTCACCGTGGATCGCGTATACATCAGCGCCGCCTTCCACAAGCGCCGCGACCACATCATCCTGCGTGGAAAGCGGATTGGACGCGCATGCAGAAACGTGTGCGCCACAAGCCTGGATTACTTGGATCAGATACGCCGTTTTTGCCTCAAGATGGCAGCATACGCACATTTTGTATCCATCGAAAGGCTTTTTCGATGCCATTTCCTCTTCAAAACTTCTAAGAACGGGCATATATCTTTTGACCCATTCGATTTTCTGTTTGCCCGACGGCGCTAAGTTGATATTCGCAATGTCACTCATCTCATTTCCTCCGTTAATTCTTTCAGGTATGCCTGAAAATCGTCATGCAGATCGTCACGGTCAAGTGCGAACTCGCAGGTCGCCTTCAAAAAACCCAACCTGTCCCCCACATCATAACGTTTTCCTTCAAATTCATACGCATATACCCGCTCCTTGTCAAGAAGGTTCTGTAATGCGTCCGTCAACTGGATCTCCCCGCCCTTCCCCGGTTTCGTCCTGTCGATCGCATTAAATATCTCGGGAGTGATCACATAACGCCCCATGATACCCAAATCAGACGGTGCTTCATCGCTGGAAGGTTTTTCTACCAGTTTATCGACATTATGCAACCGTCCCTCCATATCTTTTGTAGCAATGATTCCGTACTTGTCAGTATCTCTTTTTGCCACCTTTTGTACGCCAATCACCGTCGATCCGCATTCTTCATACGCATCGATCAACTGCTTTAACGCAGGTCGATCGCTTTTCACAATATCGTCACCCAATATCACGCCAAACGGTTCATTTCCAATGAAATCGCGCGCGGTACCGATCGCGTGTCCCAATCCGAGCGGTTCTTTTTGACGCACGTACATCACATTCACAAGGTTCGCGATATCATCTACCAACTGCAGAAGATCACATTTCCCTTTTTTATTAAGTTCCAGCTCTAATTCAATGGACTTATCGAAATGATCCTCAATCGCACGCTTGCTCCTGCCCGTAATGATTACAATGCTCTCTATGCCGCTGGCAACGGCTTCTTCCACAATATATTGAATCGTCGGTTTATCAACGATAGGCAGCATCTCTTTTGGCTGCGCTTTGGTAGCAGGCAAAAAACGCGTTCCCAGTCCCGCTGCGGGGATCACTGCTTTTCTAATTTTCATTTCAGCCCTCCATAGTAATCATCTATCATTTTTTGCATTTTTTCTTTCACATAACGACACATCAGCACCGTTTGTTTGGGCTCCTTTAGCCCTTCCGTTCCCGGCACATCTTTCAAATAAACCGGCTTACCGACGATCAGATTGATCTTGTTTTTCTTAGGAAACACAAAGGCAAGAGGCAATACCGGCACATTATTTTTGACAGCAAAATGGAACGCGCCATTCTTAAACTTACGCAACCCCTTACAGTAAGGCGATATCTCCGCTTCAGGATACATATGTATCTTTCGCGTGGTATTTTTGAGCGTATCATTCATCTGCTCAGAAAAGCGCTCGAAGTTTTTCAGGTCGGACGGCAAAGGAACACCACGCAGCACACGCACCAGCCCTCCTACGATAAACGCCTCAAAATTATGCTTAAGCGCTACGAAATAAGGCGCGCTTGGATAGAATACATAAGTAAGCATCGGCGAATCCATATTGTGTACGTGGTTGGCCACTGTGATCGCCGCTGTTTTCCTGATCAGTTTCGCATTCTCTTTTCCAATCACATGAAATCCCCAGCGTATCTTAAAAAACAAATACGCAAATGGCATTCCTACAAACATTGCAAAGTAATATAAAAAACGCAGAAAAATATTTTTTGTTACATATTGGTAATCCTCATCAAGATGGAGCTTGATGGGTGCCCACATCCGTTCGGCAGGTCCCTTCCTGCGCTTGGGCTCTTGTGTCGTTTCTCCCGTTTCTGTGTTATGGTTGTCCTCAGTCATGTCCACATTATTCCCCAATAATTTTGATCATAATTTTCTTATTTCTCTTTCCGTCAAATTCACCGTAAAAAATTTGTTCCCACGGTCCGAAATCCAGCCGACCGCCCGTCACAGCAACAACGACTTCGCGCCCCATAACAGAACGCTTCAGATGCGCGTCTGCATTATCCTCATAGCCGTTATGCGCGTATTGGCTATAAGGTTTTTCCGGCGCAAGCCCTTCCAGCCATTTCTCAAAATCGGCATGCAGTCCGCTTTCGTCATCATTGACAAACACACTCGCCGTAATATGCATCGCATTCACGAGGCACAGCCCTTCCATAATGCCGCTTTTTTCAAGGGCACTTTCCACACGCGGCGTAATATTGATAAACTGCCTTCTGTTTGGGATCGTTAGCTCTAAAATCTCGCGATAACTTTTCATCGTGCAACATCCTTTTCATTATGACAATAGATATTATATTATATCAAAATTTCCGCTCTTTCACAAGACAAAACACCCGCAAGATCACTTGCGGGTGTTTTCCTTGGTTGCAGTCTTTTATTTTTCTTCCGTCGTTTCTTCAGCCGTTTCTTCTAATACAACTTCCGTTTCAATAACAGCTTCTTCTGTTGCGGCTTCTTCTTCCGCCGTCTGTGATTCCTCTTCGATGATCTCTGCCGCTGCCTTCGCTTTCACAAACGCTTCACCTTCCGCAGCCATTTCTTCCACTTCGTCCGCAATCTCTTCTACGCGCGCTTCGATGCGCTCCACAATATCCGCTTCTTCGTCGCTCATCGCGAAAATAATTTTGTCAAACGTACGCGTGCTACGCGTGATCAGCACAAGCAGCAAAATGAATATCATAACTGCTGCGCTCTTGGAAAGAACCACGACCAGCCTGTAGATCGCCAGCGATTCCGTTGTCATCAGCGACATCAAATTAACCGCGAAAAAGATAACGGTAAACACCGCCGCAACCGCAAAACAAACCCATAAAACCGTGTTTAATACTTTCTTGTTATTGTTATCCCAATTCGCAAGTACCGCGACCGACGCAACCACAAGCGCGATCCATGGTATGTAATCCGTAAACAGTTCGATTGCATAAGCCCCTTGCAGAATATAGGCAAAAAATGCCGTTATATACATGACCGAAAGCAACAGCACGCCCCACATCCATATTTTAGACATCAGCTCGCGTCTTTCCTTTGCAAAAACGATACCCAGAATAAACAATATCATCGCGACAAGCGATAATCCCCCTACCGAGTATAGATTACTCATAAACTCTGTCACGCCCATCGATACACCCGCCGTCGTCGCGTAAGTATCCAAGAAGCCTAAAAGCGCTACAATAAATCCTCCGATAAAAACAATTGTCAAAATCATCATGATATTGATTCCAATGTTACTTTGCTTTTGGATCGCCTGATCCTTTTTTACTGTTTCCTCCATTGAAGAATACCTTCCTTTCTTAATAAAAACATATGATATGGTCTGATACTTCCATGTTACTCAAACCTTTATTTTTTACTATCCTTTTCGCGCAGCTCCACGCGCCTGATCTTGCCGCTGATCGTCTTTGGCAATTCTTTTACAAACTCAATCTCGCGCGGGTATTTATACGGCGCTGTGGACTTCTTAACATGATCCTGCAATTCTTTTTTCAATGCGTCGCTCGCCTCATATCCTTCCGCAAGAACGATCGTCGCTTTTACGATCTGTCCACGATCAGGATGCGGCACACCGGTGATCGCCGTCTCCAGCACGGCAGGATGCTCCATTAGCGCACTTTCTACTTCAAAAGGTCCAATTCGATAACCGGACGATTTGATCACATCATCGCTGCGTCCGACATACCAGAAATATCCTTCTTCATCCTTCCATGCGACATCCCCTGTATGATAGAGTCCGTCGTGCCAGACCTTCTTGGTCAGCTCATCATCCTTATAATATCCAAGAAACATTCCTGTAGGGATCTTTTTATCCGTGTGGATAACGATCTCCCCTGTCTCGCCGGGCGAACATGAATTACCTTCCTCATTGATGATATCGATATCGTACATCGCATTCGGCTTGCCCATCGAACCCGGACGCGGTTCCATCCAAAGAAAATTTCCGATCGTAACCGTCAACTCGGTTTGTCCGTATATTTCCATCAGCTTAAGACCTGTCGCCTCCTGAAACTGGTAATAAACTTCAGGATTCAACGGCTCTCCGGCAATCGTCACATATTTTAAGGAGGACAGATCATATTTGGTAAGGTCCTCTTTAATAAAATAACGGTAGATCGTCGGTGGCGCACAAAACGTGGTCACCTTGTACTTTTCGATTTTTTTCAACAACAGATCCGGCACAAACTTATCCATGTCATACACAAAAATGCATGTTTCCGCCAGCCACTGTCCATAAAGCTTGCCCCATGCGCTTTTCGCCCAACCCGTTTCCGCAACCGTCAGATGAAGACCATCGGGGTCTGCATTGTGCCAATAAACCGCTGTAACGATGTGCCCCAGCGGATATACGAAATTATGTGCCACCATCTTAGGCATACCTGTCGTTCCCGATGTAAAATACAAAAGCATAATATCGTCGTTTACCGTAGCTTCGCTACCCTGCGGACGCTCAAATTCATCGCTGTATTTCGCCATTTCCGTACAAAATTACAGCCATCCGTTACGCTGCTCTCCA
>CAZBSH010000043.1:0-18807 GCA_964494645.1 uncultured Christensenella sp.
CCTGCGCATACATATCCGTATGGTCACCGATGATTTTGATGGAGTTCTTGTTAGCACCTACCGTACCGTCAGAGCCAAGCCCGTAGAACTTCGCTGAGAACATGCCGTGCGGCGAAGAATCGATCTCATCTTTGATTTCCAAAGATGTGTTGGTCACATCATCAACGATACCCACCGTGAAGTGGTTTTTGGGTGCGCCTGCCTTCATGTTGTCAAAAATCGCTTTGACCATAGAAGGCGTATATTCTTTGGAACCAAGACCATAACGTCCCGCGAGAACCTTTACATTTCTGCCTGCTTCAAACAGTGCCGTCACAACGTCTTCGTAAAGCGGTTCGCCAAGACTGCCCGGTTCTTTCGTTCTGTCAAGTACTGTGATCGTCTTAGCAGAAGCCGGTATCGCGCCCACAAAAGCGCTTGCGTCGAACGGACGATACAAGCGAACCTTGATCAGACCATATTTTTCGCCCTGCGCGTTCAAATAGTTAACCGCTTCTTCCGTTACATCACAACCGCTGCCCATCGCAACGATCACATGCTCTGCGTCCGCAGCGCCGACATAATCAAACAGATGGTACTGTCTTCCGAACATCTTAGCAAACGCGTTCATCGTTTCCTGCACGATCGCCGGGGTTGCCATGTAATACTTGTTCGCAGCTTCCCTGTTCTGGAAATAGATATCCGGATTCTGCGCCGTACCTTGCTGATGCGGATGATCAGGATTCATGCCCCTTGCGCGGAAATCTTCAATCGCTTTTTTATCCACCATTTCCGCGAGCTTTTCATATTCGAGCAACTCGATCTTGGAAACCTCATGAGAAGTTCTGAAACCGTCAAAGAAGTGCACAAACGGAACTTTCGCCTGCAGTGTGGAAAGGTGCGCAACCGCAGCCATGTCCATCGTTTCCTGTACGGAAGCGGCGGCAAGCATCGCAAAACCTGTCTGGCGCGCAGCCATTACATCGGCGTGGTCACCAAAGATAGACAGCGCGTGTGCCGCCAGCGCTCTTGCCGATACGTGGAATACCGCAGGAAGAAGCTCGCCGGAGATTTTATACATATTCGGGATCATCAGCAAAAGACCCTGAGACGCCGTAAAGGTAGACGTCAAAGCCCCTGCCGATAACGAACCGTGAACCGCGCCTGCCGCACCTGCTTCAGACTGCAGTTCAGAGATTTTCATTGTCTGTCCAAAGATGTTTTTTCTTCCCATAGCCGCCCATTCATCACAGGACTCTGCCATTGGCGAAGAAGGAGTGATCGGGTAAATCGCGCCGACATCTGAAAACGCATATGCAACATGCGCGGCAGCGGTATTACCGTCAATTGTTTGTTTTGCCATTGAATCGTGACCTCCTAATTTTATATATATTATTCAAATTGTCCACAACATTATAATTATAGTATTTTTCGCAGGTAAAAGTCAAGGAACAAAGGGTGTTCGTACCGCTTTTCAGCCCCATTTCAACGGCGCTTTCTTATATAGCCGCTTAAACGGCTTGCGCTCCTCCTGCGGGATGATCGCTTTCCCGTGGAACGAGACATTATAAAATTCGCTTTTAAGCCGTGTATCGTCTACCGTGCCTTCAAAATATTCCTGCACAAGCCTGATCCGCCGCACGCTCCATTCGACCGCTTTGTTAAGAAGCTCAAAATAAAAGTCATAATCATAGAGTCCATCATATTCTTCGATCGGCTGATAAAGCATGGTCTTTAATTTAAGCTGCGATATAACATTCAGCAGCTTTAGCTTAAACAAATCTTTTTTTGTAGGTTGCGAAACAAGCCCGTTATAATATTCATAATATTTGCTTGCCTTGGTATAAGGCGCTTCGTCCACCTTAAGCCCGGGAAACAAATAAGAAATCTGCTTATAAAATTCATCGATCTCGCCCGTGTCCACAAAAATATCATGCGCAAATTTTTGCTTGTCGAATGTATAAGCGTCTATCCCGTTTTTACGCGCATATAAAATATCCAACGCGCATTCCAGGGTATTGTGCGTAGACATCGGTTTTGTTTCCTTATTGATCCACGGATGCAACAGCATATCAAGGCAATAATGTGTGATATAACCGTAAAAATAACTCTTGAGCGTATCACTGCCGTGCTCCTTTAGGTATTTCGCGCTTTCGCAAAAAAAACGCTGCGGTCTCGTATAGTGAAGCGCCCATCCGAGCATTTTCTGTTTTGCTCCGCAAAGGAAAAAATAAAATTTATATAACAAAAAGATATCCCCACCCTGTGAGCCGGAATAATAAGCGGGCATTTCCCGCCCGATCAGTTCGCCTGCCGAAGTGTGTTCCAGTTGCTTTAAAATATTATCCGCCGCGATCTTATGCGTCAGCGTTGTAGGCATATACTATTTCACCTGCTGTATTTATTTCAGATCATCTGTCCGGACGGTGTATAAAGATAGCAATCCGCTTCATGTGCTTCGATAATACCGATACTCTGCATAAAGGATTCACAAATCGTATATCCAACGAACACAAAACCACTTTGTTTGAGTATCCGCAAAAGCTGCTCCGGCTTTTTGAACCGATACACAAAACGGAAGAAGTTCCCATACTCGCCATTAAGACGCAAAACAGCCCGCGCATTTTCGCGCACCGCAAAAATCTTCCGGCGGTTGCGAATGATTTCTTTGTTCTGCATCAATGATTCCAGATATTCGTCCGTTAATTCTGCACATTTCCCGATATCAAAATCCAAAAACGCCCTCCGGAACGCGTCCCGTTTCACAAGTACCGTCCGCCATGAAAGCCCTGCCTGAAAACTTTCCAGACACAGCTTTTCAAAAAGAGCATTGCTGTCTGATTTGATTTTGCCGTATTCGTTGTCATGATAGTCGATCAATATATCGTCTGTCGCCCAACTGCAGCGTTTCTTGTTTGTTTTCATTTCCATAAAGTTTATCTTAACACATTTCACACAATTTATCTTGTTTTTGTGATAGAATTTATACAGATTTCATAATTTAATCTGCCTGTTAAGAAGGAGTATCGACATGAAAACGCTGTGGAGTGATAAAGCCAGAAGTTTAAAACCCTATACAGCGGGCGAGCAGCCCAAGGAAAAATTGATCAAACTCAATACCAATGAAAATGCTTATCCGCCAAGTCCCAAAGTGGCGCAAGCTGTCGCGCAAGCTGTTGCCGACCTGCGGTTATACCCATCGCCCGATTCTGATGCCCTGCGCGAAGCGATCGCCGCACATCATGGCGTACACCCTGATCAGGTGTTTTGTTCCAACGGCTCAGACGAAGCGCTTGCGTTCTGTTTTGCAGCTTTTTTTCAAAACATCCCTACCGCGGACAAGAAAAGTTCCGGCTGGTTTCCGAGTGCAACGAAACCTTTTGCGCTGCGTACGGTAGACGTGACCTACAGCTTTTATCCCGTATGGGCGGAGCTCTTCGATATTCCGCTTGAAACCATCCCCCTTCTTGACGACTTTACGGTAGATGTCGCCAAAATGTGCGGCGCACGCGGCGTAGTGCTCGCCAACCCCAATGCGCCAACAGGCATTGCGCTTCCCGCAAGCGATATAGAGCGCATCGCGCAAAAAACAGAGGGCGTACTCGTAGTAGACGAGGCATACGCGGCATTTGGCGCGCAAAGCGCGATCCCGCTCGTTTCACGCTACCGGAACGTAGCTGTTGTACGTACTCTTTCCAAATCTCACGCTCTGGCAGGTCTGCGCGTTGGCTATGTCATTGCAAACGAAGACCTGATCGCCGCTTTATATACGATCAAAGACAGCTTCAACTCCTATCCCCTAGACCGGCTCGCGCAGGCAGGCGCAACTGCCGCGATACAGGACGTCGAATATTACGCAAAGACGATCAAAGAAATCATGGATACGCGTACCGATACCATCGGCGCACTGTATGCAATGGGGGTCAAATGCCTGCCGTCACATGCTAACTTCCTATTTGTCAAATGCGATACGCCTCCGGCGAAAGAGGTGTTTCAAGCGCTGCGCGAAAAAGGAGTGCTCGTCCGCTGGTTCGACAACAGGCGTACGAAAGATTATTTGCGCGTCACCATTGGCACGCGGGACGAAATGCAAACCTTTCTCGCCGCGTTAAAGGAGATTATATGAAGATAGGTGTAGTCGGGCTTGGACTCATGGGCGGCTCTTTTGCCCGTGCCCTCAAAAAATATACCCCTCATACCGTCTGCGGTGTGGATACAAACCCTCAAGTCCTGCGTGACGCATATGAGGAAGGCGCGATCGATTGCGATAGCGACACGTCCGATTGTGACATCGTCTTCGTATGCCTTTTTCCGCAGACCGGCATAGAATATATGCTGCAAACAGAGTTCAAAAAAGGGGCGATCGTCGCGGATATCTGCGGTGTCAAACGTTTTGTGGAAAATCATGTCGCTTTGCCGTTACGCGAGCGCGGTATTCATTACATAGGCACACATCCCATGGCGGGAAAAGAAACCGGTGGTTTTGCAAACAGCGACGCGGATCTATTTTCCGGAGCAAGCTTCATCATCACACTAACAAAATATACGGACGATCATGCAAAAGCAGAGTTGGCGCTTCTTGTGCGCGCGATCGGTTTTGCGCGTATCACAGAGTGTTCCGCGCGCAAGCACGACGAGGTGATCGGTTACACCTCCCAACTTGCGCATGTCGTCTCTAACGCTTATGTAAAAAGCAAAGCGGCTCAGGATTTCCAAGGATTTTCCGCAGGTAGTTTCATGGATCTCACACGCGTTGCCAAGCTCAACCCACAAATGTGGACGGAGCTCTTTTTGATGAATGGCGATATCCTTACCGCAGAGATCGACGAACTCATTGATCATATTATCGCGCTGCGCGATACGATCCACGCGCGCGACACAAACAAGCTGCGCGCACTTTTAAAGGACGGCAGCGACCGAAAAGAACGTTTGAATGAGGATACAAAATGAAAAAAGGAATATTGGCGCTGGTTTTAACCGCTGCTCTGCTTTTTGCGGCGTGCGCGCCTATACAAAAAACAGATTTCAACGGCACAGCCCTGCAAGCTGCAAGCGAAAAATATACGCAAAACCTGATCGACGGCGACTTTGAAGCTGTTGCAAAAAATGTCGCGCCGTCCGCAGCACCACAGCTCACCGCCGACGTTTTAAAGCAGGCATGGGAGGACACGACCGCCCCCGCCGGCACATTTGAACGCATTGCAAAAACAGATGTAAAAACGGATTTTTCGACGAATGGCAACACCGCCGTCGTGACCGTGACCTGCGACTTCACAGCGAAATCCATATTGATACAGTATACATACAACGCCAACAGCGAGATCGGCGGTCTTTGGCTCAACTATGCGCCAAAGGTAATCGTTGCGGAAAGTACGGACACATACACGGAAACGGACGTGAGCACCAAGACGGACCGGCCTCTCCCCGGTATTCTCACGCTGCCCCGCAATGTGGAACAGCCGCCTGTAGTGCTGATGATACAAGGCTCGGGCGCTCACGATATGAACGAGACTGTAGGCACAGCAGGAAACCATCCATTTGCGGATATCGCGCACGGGCTTGCGGAGCACGGGATCGCCTCTTTGCGCTATAACAAGCGTACCGCGCAATACCCGCAAACATCCGCAGATCCTCAAACATTGACCATTGAATACGAGGTTCTTGACGATGCTGCCGCCGCCGTAGAGCTGCTGCGGGATATGCCCGAAGTCAACACACAGCGTATCTATGTCCTCGGTCATAGTCTTGGTGGTATGCTTGCCCCCAAAATTGCGCAGGACAATGACCTTAACGGTCTCGTTTCGCTGGCGGGTTCGCCGCGCAGTCTTCTTGCGATCATGCTTGATCAAAGCGAAGCTGCCGCTGCTGCGGAGCAAATCACGCCGCAAGAACTCGCGCAGACCAAAGCTGTGATCGAAATCGCCAAAAACGCAAAGCAAGGGGACCTTACCCCCATGCTTGGTGTTACAGGAAATTATTGGTATAGCTTAAACCGGATCAATACCCCTGAAATCGCGCAATCACTTGATATTCCCATGCTTTTTTTACAGGGCGAGGCAGACTTTCAGGTATCCCCCGCAAAAGATTTCGAGGCATGGAAAACGCTGCTTGCGGAAAAACCATCGGCAGAATTTCTGTCCTATCCGGCGTTGACACATCTTTTTACGCCTGCGCCCGAAAGTCCTACGGATACCGTAGCAGATTACAACGCTCCGCAAACAGTGGATCCGCAGGTGATCACAGATATCGCCGCATGGATCTCAAAAAACTAGGGGGATCAGCTGTATTATTTGGCTTTTCTCCAATGATTTCTTCTATCTATGAGGTTCTTTAAGGTTTATTGTTTGCATTGCCGCGTTTTTTTACATATAATATGGATATCATTAAACTAATTTGTAACAGGAGGCACGCTTTTGTTTTCAAAACAGCTTTCCAAAAAAACAGGCGTCATCCTATCCATTATTGTTATAGTATGTATTGCTGCCACGATCATTTACAACGGCGCTGCTCCCGCACCTTTGCGTCCCTCTGATTCTGTCTATCCCCTCTTTGGCGGGTGGAACATGACCGTCGGCGGTCGAACGCAGACCGACCAAACCCTCACGCTAAACTATGTAGGCTCGCCCGGTGAAGAAATTGTGTTTTCCAACACCATTCCTGATCATGGCAACGCAAATGGCGACTCCTTGTGTATTCAGATTTACACCTCGCCCTTTTCCGTTTATTTCAATGACGAAAAAATATATGAATATGGCTTTGCCGCGGAAGCAGCCGGCTACTTAAGCGTAGGCAGTGGCTATCATATCATTGACCTGCCAAATGGCGCGGGAGATATTCGCATCGTGGTACAGCTTGCAAAGGGAAGCCCTGCCGTAATTTTATCCGACGCTTCCCTCATGCCCGGTTCTGTTTTCTTTCAGCAATTTTTACAAAATCGGATTTTCACATTGATCGCTTTAATGATTTTGTTCGCTGTATTTGTACATGTGCTGATCACCGGAAATATGCGCACATCTCAGCATACCCAAAGTGCCCCCTCCCTTGCCGCGCTTTCTCTGCTGGCCGGCACATGGATCCTCGCGCGTTCCGGTATGCTGCAACTGTTTACCAACGACCTTCTCCTTATCAATGGAATCGATTTTGTTTCGTTTTTTCTGCTGCCGCTTGCGGTCATCCGATTTGTACAAACGCGTCTGCGCGTCACCGATGATCGTTGGCTCAATTTTTGCCTGCGAGCGGGCTATCTTTTCTTTATCATCGTATGCATCCTGCATTTTACGCGGCTTGTGGATTTCACACAAACGCTCATCGTCTTCCACGCACTCCTTGTCATTGACCTTGTGTGTGTTATAACGAGTATCTTCAAAAGTCGGGAGGCAGGCTCTTCCAGTATAAAGGTACTGCGTATCGGTGTAATCATTCTCGCTTTGAGCGCAGCTGTTGAGATTATACTGTATTATCTGCTTTCCTTTGGTTTCCTAAAGTTTTCCGCGCTGGAGATCGGTCTTTTCTGCTTCACGCTGTGTATGCTTTACGTATGGACGGCAGAAACGCGCGATACGCGAAAACAGCTTGAACGCCAATCGGTGTTTCGCAAGATGGCATATACCGATTCCCTTACAAATCTTGAAAACCGCACGGCTTTCGAAGGCATGATGCGTCGACTGAACCAGGAGAAAAATCCGTCGATGCATATTTTTATGATCGACCTTAACCATTTGAAGATAGTAAACGACAGCGTCGGGCACAGCGAAGGCGACCGTTACCTGTGCGCAAGCGCTGACGTCCTCAAAAAAGAATTTGCAAAGAACGGCGAAGTGTTCCGCATTGGCGGTGACGAGTTTGTAGCAGTGCTCGAATCTACTCACGAGGACGCGGCACGTATTCTAAAGCGTCTGCGCGCTTACTGCGCCCACATGCAAAACGTCGCCTATCATACCTTTGCAGCCGGTTGCGCCGCATTTGATCCGCAGAAAGACAAACGCCTGCAAGATACCTTGCGCCGCGCAGACAAGCTGATGTACGCTTACAAAAAGAAACTGCGCCACACTGAAGGTCATTTATTCAAACGCTAAAAGCAAAAAGCCGCAAGAAAATTTCTTCCGGCTTTTTCGTACCAAATCACTTACACATAATGATGATCTTATTTAACGATAGCAGCAAATCTCGATCAAATTCCCGTCCGGATCACGCATATAAATAGAATCCATTTCTTTTTTAACGCCCTGCCGCCTGACGACGCCAAGCTCGATCCCGATTCCGTCTGCCGCAAGGTTCTTTCTGAGCGCATCAATGTCTTCATCCGTCTCAAAGCATACATCCACGCTGCCCGGCATCACTTGCGCCGCATGAGGCACAAGCTCCGCACCCTTTACATGGACATTGATCTTGAAATCTCCCGCAAAAAGTTCATACCGCCCGCCGGCGTCACCAACACAAAATCCAAGCTTTTGGTAAAAAGCAAGGCATTCTTGGGGATGCTCAGTGGTGATCACGATATGATCGATCTTTTTGATTGCCATCCCGTTCGCTCCTTAAAGCTTATCCTGCTTCACCGCCTCGATCAGTCCGCCTGCGGCAATGATATTTTGGATGAACGGCGGAAATGGTTGCGCGCGAAAACTTTTGCCGGTCGTGAGATCACGGATCTCTCCCGTATCAAAATCCACTTCCACTTCGTCACCGTTTTTGATCTCCTTCGAGGCTTCCTCACACTCCAAAATAGGAAGTCCAATATTGATCGCGTTGCGGTAAAAGATACGCGCAAAACTCGCAGCGATCACACAGCTGATACCTGATTCTTTGATTGCGATGGGCGCGTGTTCGCGCGAAGACCCACAGCCAAAATTCTTGCCGCCTACCATAATATCGCCCTGCTTGACCTTGTTTACAAATTCCGTATCAATATCTTCCATACAGTGCGATGCAAGCTCTTTAGAATCCGATGTATTCAAATAGCGCGCGGGAATAATGACATCCGTATCAATGTTGTCTCCATATTTTAAAACAGTTCCTTTTGCATTCATTGTATATCTCCTCCCTTACAAATCCGTTGGCGAAGCAATCTTTCCGGCAACCGCGCTGGCTGCCGCCACTTCCGGACTCGCCAGATAAACTTCCGATTTCACATGCCCCATCCGCCCCACAAAGTTCCGGTTTGTTGTTGCAACGGCGCGCTCGCCTTCCGCCAAAATGCCGCAATGTCCGCCAAGGCATGGTCCGCAGGTAGGTGTGGAAACCGCGCAGCCCGCCTCGATGAATATTTTCAGCAATCCTTCCTCCATCGCCTGCAGGTAAATTGCCTGCGTCGCCGGAAAGATGATCGTACGTACGTTTTTCGCTACCTTCCTGCCCACGAGGATATCCGCCGCCGCGCGCAGGTCGCTGATTCTGCCATTTGTGCACGAACCGATCACTACCTGATCGATCTTAATATCTCCCACCTCATCAATTGTCTTCGTATTTTCCGGCAAATGCGGAAATGCTACCGTAGATTTGATGTTCGAAAGGTCAATATCGATCACGTTCGCATAATCCGCGTCCGCGTCGGGCGCATACACCGTAAATTCGCGTTCAGAGTGACTGCGCAAATATTCAATCGTCTGCTCATCCACTTCAAAGATACCGTTTTTGCCCCCTGCCTCTATCGCCATGTTCGCCATGCACAGCCTGTCATCCATCGAAAGAGACGCAAGTCCCGGTCCTCCAAATTCCATAGACTGATACAGAGCGCCATCCACACCGATCATACCGATGATATGCAAAATTACGTCCTTGCCACTTACATACTTCTTCAGTTCGCCTTTCAAGTTAAAGCGGATCGCCTGCGGCACTTTGAGCCATACCTTGCCTGTCGCCATGCCCGCTGCCATATCCGTAGAACCAACACCCGTGGAAAACGCACCCAACGCGCCATACGTGCATGTGTGCGAATCAGCACCGATCACCGCGTCTCCCGCGACGACCAACCCTTTTTCAGGCAAAAGCGCGTGCTCGATACCCATTGTTCCTACATCAAAGAAATTCACGATGCCGTGCTTCATAGCAAACTCGCGCACCAGCTTGCATTGCTCCGCCGCCTTGATATCCTTGTTTGGAGTAAAGTGATCCATCACAAGCGCAATCTTGTTCTTATCAAAAACGTCCTTGCCCGCTTTGTTAAATTCACGTATCGCGACAGGCGAAGTGATGTCATTGCCAAGAACCATATCCAGCTTAATCGAAATCAGCTGCCCTGCCGTAACACTCGGCAGTCCGGCGTGTGCCGCCAGTATTTTTTGTGTCATTGTCATTCCCATACTCGTTCCTCTTTCTATCTCTTAAAAATTATTTTTCATTTTCCTCAAGCGTAAGTTTATACTCGATCGAATCTGTGAGCGCCAAAAAACTCGCCTCAATGATATCAGTGGATACGCCCACCGTGTTCCAACGATGTTTCCCGTCCGTAGATTCAATCAAAACCCGTACCTTTGCCGCGGTCGTTGCCGAGCTTTCGAGCACGCGCACCTTATAATCTATGAGCCGCATATCCTCCAGAACCGGATAAAATCCCTTGAGCGCACCGCGCAACGCAAGATCAAGCGCGTGCACCGGACCATCGCCCTCCGCTCCTGTGATGCGGGATTCCTCCCCCACCTTGACCTTGATAATCGCGGACGACGGGTATTCCGTATTCTTAAGCGGCTGCTCTCCGATGATCTTAAAATACTCCAGCTCAAAATACTTTCTGTATTTTCCGAGCAACCGACGGATCACCAACTCAAAGCTCTGCTCCGCCGCCTCAAACTGATAGCCTTCAAATTCAAGCTGCTTGAGTTGATCCACAAGCTGCCCCACCACCGGGTCTTTTGGCTGCACAGACGGCTCTACGCGCTGTATTTTCTTCAGGATCGTCGCCTTGCCGGACACCTCGCTCATCAAGAATCGGCGGTTATTGCCTACACTCTGCGGATCCACATGCTCAAAACTCTCGCGTATCTTTTTCACGCCGTCGATATGCATACCGCCCTTATGCGCAAACGCGCTCGATCCAACATATGGGCTGCCCGACGGTAACCAGATGTTAGAGATATCCGCGACCCTGCGCGCCGTTTCTGTCAGCCGCTTCAGCTTCTCTTTTCCCAGTACCGCATAACCGCGCTTCAATTCAAGATTGGGGATAATGGTTGAAAGATTGGCGTTACCGCAGCGCTCCCCATAGCCAATAAACGTTCCCTGCACCTGTGTCGCTCCCGCATCTACCGCCATCATAGTCTGGCTGACTGCCATACCCGTATCATTGTGACAATGTATGCCCACCTCGACCTCCGGGAAGGTGCGTACAACGCGCGCTGTGATGTCCGCAATATCCGTAGGATACATCCCGCCATTCGTGTCACACAGGCAAAGCACATCCGCGCCGCCTTTGACAGCTGCGTCAAGCGCGAGCATTGCGTATTCCTGATTGGCAGTATATCCGTCAAAAAAGTGCTCCGCATCAAAAACCACATATTTGTCATGCTGCTTCATATACGCAACGGTGCTCTCGATCATGTTCAAGTTCTCTTCCAGCGTAGTTCCCAACACCTTTAACACATGTAAATCCCATGCTTTTCCAAAAATCGAGATCGCAGGCGTACCCGCCTCAAGCAGACTGATAACGTTTGCGTCCTCGCCTGCCTCAATGTTTTTGCGCCGTGTACTGCCAAACGCGCACAGCTTTGCATGTTTAGGCGGATCGCCGGCAATCCTGCGAAAAAACTCCAAATCCTTCGGATTAGACCCCGGGTTGCCTGCCTCGATATAATCAATACCGAGTTCATCAAGCGCGCGCACGATATTCAATTTATCTTCTACCGAAAAAGCGATGCCTTCTCCCTGCATCCCGTCACGCAGCGTAGAATCGAATGTGTCAATTTTTTTGCTCATTTCTTCTTTTCCTTTTATGTGTCTTTTACCGGATTTCTAACGCCAATCCCTCGATTCGCTTACCAATCATTCATGTTTTGCTATGCAAAAACACACTTTTGTAAACACCAACGTCCCACGGCGGACAAACAGTTTATCTATGCCCCCAACAGTTTGTTTACCGCATTGATATACGCCAGCATCGAAGCCTCAATAATATCGGTAGACAAGCCGCGACCCGTTACTGTGCGGTCTTCCGAGGAAACCTTAACGACAACCTCACCCAACGCGTCCTCGCCGTGCGACACCGCGTTGATCTTATAGTTGTTCAGCTTCAAAGGCATCTTCACAATTTTCTCGATCGCCTGATACGCCGCGTCAACAGGTCCGTCACCCAAAGCAACCTGCTCCTGCATCTGCCCGTTCATATCTTCCAACGTAACGTTTGCGGTCGCCTGTATTGTGTTGCCGCTGTTAACAACAAACTGCTTTAAGCGGAAATGTTCCACAACCTTTGCCGCCTTTTGCGCGACCAGAGCCTCTATGTCGTGCTCCGTGACTTCCTTTTTCTTGTCGCATAAATCCTTGAATTGTACAAACGCGCTATCCAGCTCTTCCTTGCTCAGGTGATACCCCAGCTCTTTTAAGAAATCATCAAACGCGTGGCGGCCGGAATGCTTGCCCAGCACCATTTTGTTGGTGGTCAATCCCACAGATTCAGGCGTCATGATCTCGTATGTCTCTCGTTTCGCCAGCACACCGTGCTGATGGATACCGCTTTCATGCGCAAAAGCATTCGCGCCGACGATTGCCTTGTTCGGCGGGATAGAAACACCGATGATTTTTGACAGCAACCGGGAAGAACGGTATATCTGCTTGGTATTAACGCGTGTATCGGCGTCAAACAATGCGCGACGGGTGTGGATCGCCATCACGATTTCTTCCAGCGACGCATTGCCCGCGCGCTCGCCAATCCCGTTGATCGTACATTCGATTTGCGTTGCGCCCGCGCTCACCGCTGCCAGCGAGTTTGCCACGCCCATGCCCAGGTCATTATGGCAATGAACCGCCAAATCAATATCATCCACACCATCCACATGCTGCTTCATGTAAGCAATCATATCGTGCATCTCCTGCGGCAGCGCGTATCCCACCGTGTCCGGCAGGTTGATCGTCTTTGCCCCCGCGTCGATCGCCGTTTTGACGCACGTTGCCAAAAACGCCAGTTCGCTTCTGGATGCGTCCTCTGCCGAAAATTCTACATCGCTGACCAGTGTGCGCGCATACGTCACCGCCTCTTTGATATGCTCCAAAACCTGCTCTTCAGTCATTTTCAGCTTATATTGCATGTGCAACGGCGAAGTTGCCAGAAAAATATGGATCCTTGGCGCGACCGCTTGCTTCAACGCCTCGTAAGAAGCGTCGATATCCTTCTTCACACTACGGGAGAGAGATGCAACCGTACAGTCCTTAATGGTCTTTGCAACGGTAGCGACGCTCTCAAAATCGCCGGGCGAAGAGACAGCAAAACCTGCTTCGATAATGTCTACCTTCAACAGTTCCAGCTGCTTTGCGATCTCGATCTTCTCACCCAGATTCATGCTGCATCCGGGGGATTGTTCTCCGTCGCGCAGTGTCGTATCAAAAATTTTAATGGTTTTCATAACTATAAATTCCTTTCGATTTATGCTATTTATTATAGCTGTTTGCTCAGCGTGTACAGTGTGGACGCAAACCGAGCGACCGAGGCAGGCGTATTGCGACATACGCCAACACCGAAGGTCAGTGGTTTAACGCAGAAATGCGCTGCACTATGTGCGCATCACTTGAGCACAGCGCCCGTATCGGCGCTCGTTACCATCCTAGCATACCTCGCGAGCCAGCCCGTCGATACTTTCGGGGGCATGATCCGCGAGCTCGTAAGTCGTTTTTCCCATTCGTCATCACTGACTTTTAAGTGGATGGAATATGCGTTAATATCAATTTCTATGATATCGCCTTCCTTAATATAGGCAATGGGACCACCTGCCGCCGCCTCCGGAGAAACATGCCCGATTGCCGCGCCGCGCGACGCACCGGAAAACCGCCCATCCGTTAAAAGCGCGACATCTTTGTCAAGGCCCATACCCGCCAAATTAGAGGTCGGGGCAAGCATCTCGCGCATCCCCGGACCACCCTTCGGTCCTTCATAGCGGATCACAACGACGTCACCCTTGTGTATCTGCCCATTCAATATCGCCGCATTCGCATCCTCTTCGCTGTTGAATACCCTCGCCCTGCACACAGATTTCAGCATCTCCGGCGCAACCGCCGACCGCTTTACCACGCAGCCATTTGGCGCTATATTCCCGTATAATATCGCAATTCCGCCTGTTCCGGAATACGGATCATCGATCGGTCGGATAACCTCTCCCTTGATCTTTGCATCTTTAATGCGTTCCGCAATAGTGCCGTCCACCGTCTTATTGTCACGGATAAGACCTTTTTTATTCAGCTCCGCCATCACCGCCGTAACACCGCCGCACGCGTCCAACTCTTCAATATAATGATGTCCCGCCGGCGCAAGGTGACACAAGTTTGGCGTTTTTTCGCTGATCTCATTCACCTGCTTTAAGTCGATATGGATGTCGCACTCATACGCGATCGCGGGCAAATGCAGCATACTGTTCGTACTGCACCCAAGCGCCATATCCACAGTGATTGCGTTTGCAAACGCGTCGCCTGTCATGATATCGCGCGGACATAAATTTTGCTCAAAAAGCTTCATTATCTGCATTCCCGCATGCTTACCGAGCGCAGTCCTCGCCGCCATCACGGCCGGTATCGTACCGTTTCCGGGAAGTGCCATCCCCAATACCTCCGTCAGACAATTCATGGAGTTCGCGGTGTACATACCCGAACAGCTTCCGCACCCCGGGCATGCCTTTTGCTCAAAATCCTCCAACTGTTCGTCGCTGATCGTTCCTTTTGCGTGTTGACCAACCGCCTCAAACATACTGGATAGGCTCGTCTTTTCATCGCGAAAACTTCCTGCCATCATCGGACCGCCAGAACAAAAGACCGCCGGAATATTGACACGCGCTGCCGCCATCAACATCCCGGGAACAACCTTATCGCAATTGGGGATCAATACCGCGCCGTCGAAAGCATGCGCGATCAATAATGTTTCCACACTATCCGCGATCAACTCGCGCGAAGGCAGCGAATAATGCATCCCCCTATGATTCATCGCAATCCCGTCGCACACGCCAATCGCCGGAACCTCAATGGGCGTACCTCCTGCCATGCGTATCCCATCTTTGACCGCCTGCGCAACCGTATCCAGATGGATATGCCCGGGAATGATCTCGCTTTGCGCGTTGACCACCGCGATGATAGGACGGCTCAGCTCTTCTTTTGTCAACCCCAGCGCATATAGCAGTGAGCGATGCGGCGCGCGATGCGCGCCTGTTTTGATATTATCGCTGTTCATACATTCCCTCTTTTATTTGTTTTTGTGCCAGCTCATTTTTCCACGCAGCTCTTCGCCCGTTTTTTCAAGCTGTGACTGTTTTCCAATATTTCTCATAGCAATGAAGTGCGGACGCTTTACTTCGTTTTCAAGCATCCAATCACGCGCAAACGTACCATCCTGTATTTCGGAAAGAACCTGCTTCATTTCTTTTCTCGTATCTTCTGTAATAATACGCTTTCCTGTCACATAGTCGCCATATTCCGCCGTGTCCGAAATGGAATAGCGCATACGCGAAAGTCCGCCTTCAAAGATCAAATCAACGATCAGCTTCATTTCATGACAGCATTCAAAATACGCCATTTCAGGGGCATATCCAGCTTCTACCAGCGTATCAAAGCCTGCCTTGATCAGCTCGGAGACGCCGCCGCACAAAACCGCCTGTTCACCGAACAAATCCGTTTCCGTTTCCTCGCGGAACGTCGTTTCAAAGATTCCCGCGCGACCACCGCCAATCCCGCTTGCATATGCGAGCGCCAGATCACGCGCTTTTCCCGTCGCATCTTGATGGATGGCGATGAGGCACGGAACACCCTTGCCTTCCTGAAACTGGCTCCTTACAGTATGTCCCGGTCCTTTCGGCGCAACCATCCACACATCAACATCCTTAGGCGGTACGATCTGTCCAAAATGAATATTGAACCCGTGCGCAAAGACAAGGGACTTTCCTTCCGTCATATACGGCGCGATGCCTTCATATATCTTACCCTGTTTTTCATCCGGCACAAGGATCATTACAACGTCGGCCTCTTTTGCCGCATCCTGCGAAGTCATGACCTTCAGTCCCGATTCCTCCGCCGATTTCCATGATCTGCTTCCCTCATATAAACCGACAACTACGTCAACACCGCTTTCCTTAAGGTTTTGCGCGTGCGCGTGCCCCTGGCTTCCATAGCCGATAACGGCAACGGTCTTGCCCTTCAAAAGCGAGAGATTACAGTCCCTGTCGTAATACATTTTCATGTTCATTTTGCTTGCCTCCAATTAATTTTATAATATCTTATAGAGCATTGATAGACGCTCTATATTTTCGATTTCCACGATATTTCTATCGTTTACAGCTCTGCCAAATCCGACGCATTATACGTCATGCAAAGAGTCTTCTCCTCGCTGCAACGCCGTAATTCCCGTACGCGCCATTTCAATGATACCGTATTCCTCCAAAAGATCCAGCAATGCCTTGTTTTTTTCAGGCGACCCGGAAAGCTCAATGATCATCGTTTCTTTCGCAATATCCACAATCTTCGTGCGAAAAATGTCGCATAACTCAATAATATTTGCACGCTTTTTATCAGGCGCTTTCACTTTAACCAAAATCAATTCTTTATACACCGAAGAACTGGATCTTAATCCCTTGATCGTGATCACATCCACCAGCTTGTCCAACTGTTTTTGTATCTGCTCAAGCACTCCTTCGTCCCCGACCATCTCGATCGTAATGCGCGAAACCTTAGGATCGTGTGTCTCTCCCACGGAAAGAGAGCGGATATTGTATCCCCTGCGTGAGAACAACCCTGTAACTTTCGACAGAACGCCCGATGTATTTTGCACCAGCACGGAAAGCACATATCTTCTAATCATAAGAATTCTCCTTTATTTCTGTTTACTTTCATTATATAACGTCCCCCTATCCGTGCGCATCATTATTTTTCCCAATCCAAAATGATATTGTCAAACGTCTTTCCGCCCGGAACCATGGGCAGCACGTTCTCGTCCTCACTGATGTCACACTGCACGATCACCGGCCCCTTGCACGCAAACGCCTTTTTGAACGCACCCACCATATCTTTTTCATTCGAGATATTGATGCCATGCGCGCCAAACGCTTCCGCCAGCTTCACATAATCTGTCGGGCGGTTTAGCGTCGTTTGCGAATAACGTCCGTCAAACATAATCTTCTGCCATTGACGCACCATCCCCAGCACATTATTGTTCATCACCAGTACCATAAGCGGCAGCTGATGCTTCACCGCAGTCACGATTTCCTGTAAATTCATATGAAAACTGCCGTCACCCGCAATATTCACAACCTG
Organism: uncultured Christensenella sp.; assembly: GCA_964494645.1. Lineage (GTDB taxonomy): Bacteria > Bacillota > Clostridia > Christensenellales > Christensenellaceae > Christensenella. The sequence continues at coordinate 17,410 of CAZBSH010000043.1, forward strand.
TTTGCCTGTACCGATCGCAGCTCCCATCGCGGCTCCCATGCCAAATCCCATCGTCCCCAGTCCGCCGGATGTAATAAATTCCCGCGGCTGCTGTATTTTTAAAAATTGCGCCGACCACATCTGATGCTGACCCACCTCAGTTGTAAATATCGTATCCTTAGGCGCTGCTTCCTGCATCGCCTGAATCACCTTCTTTGGGAATCTTGCATTTTTTGTCGCACGATCCAACGGATACTTTTTCTTCCATTCCATCGCCTGTCCGAGCCATTCTTTGTCTGTTTTTTGCTTTACTTTAGGCAGCAAAGCGTCTAAAACCGCCTTGGCATCGCCAACCACCTCATAATCCGCTGTGATATTCTTATTGATCTCCGCCGGGTCGATATCAATATGCAGCACTTTCGCTTGCTTCGCAAATCTCATACGGTCAGATGTCACGCGCTCAGAAAAACGCGCGCCGATCGTAATCAGTAAATCACAGTGCGTTGTGCACATTGCCGACGCCTTTGTACCATGCATACCAACCATCCCCGTATACTGTTCGTTATCGGCTGCAAATGCACCAATTCCCATCAAAGTCATTGTTACAGGCGCAATCAATTATTTTGCCAGCTTCCGCACGCTTAGCTCCGCTTGTGCTGCTATCACGCCCCCACCCGCCATAATAAACGGTTTTTTGCTTTCGTTTATAGCTTGTGCAGCCATCTTTATTTGTGCCGCGTCAAAATGACTCGGACGCACAATCGCCTTTGGTTGTTCCGGTGTATACTCATACGACTCCACTGTCACATCTTTTGTGATATCCACCAAAACCGGGCCCGGTCTTCCGCTTTGCGCGATGAAAAACGCCTCACGGATCGTTTTCGCCAAATCTTCTATTCTTTGCACGATCACATTGTGCTTTGTGATTGGAATCGTCACACCCGTGATATCGATTTCCTGAAAGCTGTCTTTTCCCAGATTTTTTTGTTCCACGTTTCCTGTAATTGCAACCATCGGAACTGAATCCATATACGCGGTCGCAATCCCCGTCACAAGATTTGTCGCCCCCGGACCACTTGTCGCAATCACCACGCCGGGTTTTCCGGTTGCCCGCGCATATCCGTCCGCCGCATGCGCCGCGTGCTGCTCATGACAGGTCAAGACATGGTTGATTTCCGGATAATGGTAAAGCGCATCATAAACCGGAATAACGGTTCCGCCCGGGAACCCGAAAATCGTATCCACTTTTTGTTCTTTTAAACATTCCATTATGATTTGTGCGCCTGTCAACTTCACTGCATTGTCCTCCAAATGTTCATGATTATCTTGCGGATTTTTTACCGCATTTTCCTAACAAAAAAGGTCTGCGCTTATTTGCGCAGACCTTGAATTACTTACTAACTCAGTCCTTACTCATGC
>CAZBSH010000044.1:0-17923 GCA_964494645.1 uncultured Christensenella sp.
AATGAAGACGATAACAGAGGCGATCGGCGCCGCGCAGGAGGTGGAATGCATCTTGACGGCGGAACCGGGAGGACCGGCTGCGGCGCTCGCGCGGCAACGCAATGTAGATATCATTTGTGTCCCGTACGAGATCATCCAGCAGATCGCGGATACCAAAACACCGCCAAACGACATTGCGTGTGTAAAAAAGCAGGAGAACCTGCCCGATTATGACGGAAGGTTTTATGTGGCGCTCGACGATGTGAATGACCCGAAAAATCTGGGGACGATCATCCGTACGGCTGATGCGGTTGGCGTGGACGGTGTGTTTATTTCTGATACGAGTGCGGATATGTATGGACCAAAAGCGCAGCGCGCGGCAATGGGAAGCACGTTTCATGTGCCCATCGAGGTGTGTGCTTTGCCGCATACGCTAAGAAAATTGAAAAGCGCGGACGTGCGCATTGTGGCAGGAAGTCTCGCGGGTGAATTTGAGATCGGCGGGCAACTGAATAAGGCGTGTGCTGTGATCGGTAATGAGGCGCGTGGGATTTCAAAAGAGGTGCAGGAATTAGCGGATGTACTGTATAAGATACGCATCTATGGGCAGGCGGAAAGCTTGAATGCGAGCGTTGCCGCGGGTATAATGTTATATGATGTGCGTAAGGTGTTGGGGGAGTAGCGATTCGGCACGCCCGCAATAAATACCGGATGCGGTCTAAGTGTATCGTTGATAATGAATTGATATAAATTTTTGAAACATGAGAGGAAAGGGAATATGTCAAACGACGAAATCGTAAAAAAGGCGCTTGAGGAGATCGGCGTGGCGGGATCGAGCGGGGAACTGGGCGATATCCGCGTCAAATATCTTGGCAAAAAAGGCGAGATCACAATGCTGATGAAGCAGATGGGAACGCTTGCGCCGGAGGAGCGTCCCGCGTTTGGACAGGCTGTCAACGCGGCGCGTACCGGTGTGGAACAGGCGCTTCTCAGCGCGGCGGAAAAAATAGCGCAAAAAGAAAACGCGCAAAAACTTGCCGCTGAACGTGTAGATATTACGCTGCCCGGACGCGCGCAAGGCTTAGGAGCGCTGCATCCGCTGACGCAGGTATATTATGAGATACGCGATATCTTTCTTGGCATGGGCTTTGATGTGAAGGAAGGACCGGAGATCGAGCTGGATCAATACAATTTTGAAATGCTGAATATTCCCAAAGACCATCCTGCGCGTGATATGCAGGATACATTTTATGTGAGCGATGACGTGGTGCTTCGCACGCATACATCCCCCGTACAGGTGCGTACGATGCTCGAGCAAAAACCCCCTATTCGTATGGTGTGCCCGGGACGTGTGTTCCGCACGGACGATGTGGACGCAACGCATTCGCCTGTATTTATGCAGATGGAAGGGCTTGTGATTGGTAAAAATATCCGTTTTTCCGATCTGAAGGGAACAATCAATACGTTTATCCGTAACTTTTACGGAGAGCATGTTAAAACAAAATTCCGTCCGGGCTTCTTTCCGTTTACGGAGCCTTCCGCGGAGGTGGATGTGACGTGTACGGTGTGTGGTGGCAAGGGATGTGCGGCGTGCAAAGGCGCCGGTATGATCGAAGTGCTGGGCTGCGGGGTCGTAAACCCGGTAGTGCTTGAAAACTGCGGTCTCAATCCGGACGAATACTCAGGTTTTGCGTTTGGCATGGGTGTTGACCGGCTGGCAAACACCAAATATGGCATTACGGATATTCGGTTACTCTATGAAAATGACGCGCGTTTTCTGCGCCAATTCGTATAAGGGAGGGCACAGAAAATGTTAGCACCATATAGATGGATCCGCGATTATGCGGAGGTACAAGCGGAGGTTAAAACGCTTGCGGATAAAATGATCATGACCGGTAACGGCGTGGAGGAGATCGTTTTTCTGGGCGAAAACATTGAAAATGTCGTCGTGGGGAAGATCGAAAAAATTACAAAGCACCCGGACGCAGATAAGCTACAGGTGTGCATGATTGATGTAGGGGAAAGTGAACTTTTGCAAATCGTGACAGGCGCGGGCAATGTGTTTGAGGGAGCATATATCCCTGTTGCAAAAGCGCCATGTATGCTTCCGGCAGGACCGATCAAAAAAGGTAAATTACGAGGTGTGGATTCGTTCGGCATGCTGTGTTCAGGCGGAGAACTGAACCTGAAGGAAGAAGATTATCCGGGCGCGGGCGTGGATGGTATCATGATTTTGCAAGGTGAACCAACGCCGGGAATGGATATTCGTGATCTGCTGGATTTGCGCGGCGCGGTCATTGATTTTGAAGTTGGCGCAAACAGACCGGATTGCCTCTCGATCATAGGAACAGCGCGTGAGGCTGCGGCAACGGACGAGGCAGCGTTTGCTTTGCCGGATATCGGATATCAGGAAGGTCCGAAAAAGACGGAAGAAATGGTGAGTGTGGAGGTTTGTGACAGCGACCTTTGTACGCGTTATGTTGCGGCGGGAGTGACGGATGTAGTTATCGGACCGTCGCCTGAGTGGATGCGCGTACGCCTGCGTGAAGCGGGTATCCGTCCCATCAACAACATTGTGGATATCACGAATTTTATTATGCTCGAAACAGGGCAGCCGATGCACGCGTTTGATGCGGATAAGATCCGTGGGAGCAAGATCATCGTACGCCGTGCTAAGGATGGCGAGAAGATGAAAACGCTTGATGATAAGGAACGGACGTTTACCGGAAATATGCTTCTGATCTGTGATCAGGAAGGTCCGATTGGTGTGGCAGGCGTGATGGGCGGGTTGGATTCAGAAATCACGGAAAATACGAAAAACGTTATTTTTGAGTCGGCGAAGTTTCTGTATGGCAATATTCGCCAGACCTCGAGGGGGCTGGGACTTGCGACGGAAAGTTCTATGCGCTTTTCTAAAGGCGTGGATGCGGCGACTTCCATGTTTGCGATGCAGCGCGCGCTGACACTGATCGACGAGCTTCATGCGGGGACTGTGGCACAGGGTATGATCGACATCTTAAATGAAGATTTGAAACCGAAGGTCATAAAAGTCAATGCGGCGCAGGTGAACGCAAAACTGGGGACGCAGATCTCTGCGAAGGAGATGCAGAGGCTTTTGAACCGCGTGTACATCCAGACAGGGTTGATTGGCGACGAACTGATTTGTACCATCCCGACTTTCCGCGGCGACATCTACGGCAGCGCGGACATTGCCGAAGAAGTGGCGCGTATGTACGGGTATGACAATATTCCTGAAACAAACCCGATGATGGAGGTGTCGCGCGGGAGCGTATCTCTGACGGAGGCAAAGACAGACCTCATCAAGGACTACCTGAAAAACAACGGATTTTTGGAATGTATCACCTATTCGTTCACAGGAACGCAGGATTATGAGAAGCTGGGTATTCCTATGCCGGCTTCGGTAAAGATCCTCAACCCGCTCGGAGATGATACGGCGTACATGCGTACAACGCTTGTGCCGCACATGCTGAGCGTGGTATCACTCAACCAGAACAAGAAAAATAACGATTTGCAGTTATTTGAAACATCGAGGGTCTATCATCCTGTAAAGGGTGAGCCGCTGCCGAAGGAAATTCCGACGCTGGCGATGGCGGTGAGCGGAAGCAAGGATTTCTTTGATCTAAAGGGTACCGTCGAGAATCTCGTATCCCTGTTGAGCGGCAAACAGACAGTGTGCAGGAGATCAGAGGAACCATACTTGCATCCTGGGATTTCAGCGGATCTTTTTGTGGAAGAAGAAAAGATCGGCGTGCTGGGACGTGTGCATCCGGAAGTGATGAAGTCATTTGAGATCCCGCAGAATACTGTGATTGCGCACATAGACCTGCGTAAATTATTTGAGATCAAAAAGGAAGAGGTCAAATATCGTAACCTTCCGAAGTTCCCGGCGGCAACGCGGGATTTGGCGGTGATCGTTTCGCGCGAAGTGGGCGCGGGAGATATGATGCAGGCGATTCGGCAAGCCGGCGGCAAGCGTTTGGAGCAGGTTGGTTTGTTTGACGTGTATGAAGGCGACAAGATCGGTCAAGGTAAGAAGAGCGTCGCATTTTCTATTTCATTGCGCAGCAGCGAGGGAACGATGACGGACGAAGAGGTAGAGCGCATCATGAAAAAGATATTGAAAGCGCTCGAAGCAGAGTTCGAGGCAAGCCTGCGCGCCGAATAATATGCAGTTGCGCCCTGCGGGGGCTTATTGTATAATAAGGAAAAGAGAGAGAAGGCGGTGGAAACGGTGGAGAAGATTAAGACGGTTGTCAGTATCGGCGGAAAAGAATATACTATCTGCGGAACGGACAGCGCGGAATATATCCATAGGGTGGCGCTCAAAGTAAACGCGAAGCTCGATGAGATGAAAAAGGCGAACCCGGCACTCAATAATATCCAGCTTGCTATGCTGACCTCTCTGAATATTGCGGACGATTATACGAAAACGCATGACGAACTGGTTGCGACAAAAAAAGAACTGGAGCGTGTCCAAAAAGAACTGGAGCGTCTGGCTCCGGGGAACAATCGTACCGTACCATATCACAAGTAAAAAATTTTTTGGAAGGCTGTCCGCAGGGACGGCCTTTTTTTTCGCAACAATTACGTGAAATGTGTTATAATTAAGCATTATGAATATACCGAAGTCTTTAGAATTCAATCGTATATTGGAAAAACTTGCCGAACGTACGGTGTCAGAACCGGGCGCGATCGCGGCGCGGGCATTGTCTCCGCAAAGCGACGCAGCCGCAGTACGGCTTTTGATGGAACAGACGATGGAGGCGGAAACGCTGCTGATCAAGCGTCCAAGCTATCCTGTTTGTTCGTTTGCGGCGATCGGCGCGGAGCTCAGGCGAATGAAAACAGGCGCAAGCCTTTCAGGCGGCGAGATATTGCGTGTGAATAGCGTCTTCCGTGCGGCCGAAACAGCCGCGCCGCTTGCAAAGGATGAAACAGCGCATATCATTCCCGCGATGGCTAAGGGATTGTTTTATGACGATGGTTTGATGAAGCGTGTGGAAGATTGTGTCATTTCGGACGAGGAGATCGCGGATGGAGCGTCTTCGGAGCTCAGCCGTGTGCGCAGAGAAATGCGCAAGGAAAACGAGTTTATCAAAAATAAGCTGCAGTCGATGATCCGCTCGCAAGGGGAATCCAAATATTTGCAGGACGCGATCATCACGCAGCGTAACGGCAGGTATGTCGTGCCGGTGAAATCGGAATACAAGGCGAATGTCTCGGGTATCGTACACGAGAAAAGCGCGTCGGGCGCGACGTTGTTTATCGAGCCGGCAAGCGTTGTGGAGGCAAACAATCGTATTCGCGAGCTGGAAGCGGCAGAGCAGAAAGAGATTGCGCGTATCTTAGCCGATTTGACAGCGTCGCTGAATGCGTATCGAGATGAGCTGCGTACGGATATGGAAATCCTCACGGAGCTGGACGTGTTGTTTGCAAAAGCATCTTTGGGACTTGCGATGAAGGCTTCACCTGTTGTGTTTAACGAGGATGGCGAAATATCTGTAAGTGCGGGGCGGCATCCGTTGATCGAGGAGGACAAGGTCGTTCCGGTGTCGCTTACGTTGGCGGATGGCATTCGGTCGCTGGTGATCACCGGACCGAATACGGGAGGAAAGACCGTGACGCTTAAGCTGATCGGGCTTTTTGCGATCATGGCGCAGTCAGGGTTGATGATCCCGGCGAAGCCGCCGGTGAAGCTGCCCGTGTTTGACGGAGTATTTGCGGATATTGGGGATGAGCAAAGCATCGAGCAATCCCTCTCTACTTTTTCCGCGCACATGAAAAGTATTATTTTTGCGTTGAAACATGCTGAGCGCCGATCGCTTGTGCTGCTTGACGAGCTGGGCGCGGGCACAGACCCGCAGGAGGGCAGCGCGCTTGCGCAGGCGGTCTTAACAGAGCTGATGCAAAAGAACAGCATGGTGATCGCGACGACGCACATTGGAGAGCTGAAGGCGTTTGCGAACGAACACAAAGGATTTGAAAATGCAAGCATGGAATTTGATGCGGCAACGCTCACGCCGACGTACCGGTTGATGATGGGTGTTGCGGGACACTCCAACGCGATCCTTATTTCTCAGCGGCTGGGGCTTCCTAAGCATGTGATCGAGATGGCGCAGGGATATATGAATGCGGAGCATCTGGAATACGGAAGGCTGATTGAGGCAGCGGAGCAGGCAGAAAAGCGCGCGCGAAAGATGCAAAAGGATGCGCGCGAGGCGCTCAGCGCGGCAAAGGAAGAGCGTCGCAGGGCAGAGCAGATCGCGCAAAAGGCGGCAGAAAAGCGAAAGCTTATCCTCGCGAAGGCGAACGAAAAAGCGATCGAGATACTGGACGACGCAAAGGAAACGGCGGAAGACGCGATCGCGGAGGCAAAACAGCTTGGAAAGCAAAATGAAGCAAGTCGTACGGTAAACACCAAAAAGGTACGCGATACGCTGTCGGGAAAGAAACAGGCGATCGAACAGCATAAGAAGCAGCAAAAAAAGGGAAAGACGCTCAAAACAGAAGATATCCGCGTGGGCGATATGGTTACGATCCTTGCGATGGACGCGCCGGCGACAGTGCTTAAGCTGCCCAACGCGAAGGGGATGGTGCGGCTGCAGGCAGGGATCATGCAGGTGGATATGCATGTCAGCGAGCTTGGTCCGGGGCAGGAGGAAGCGCCCAAAAAGGGCATGCGCACTTCCAGGGTAGAGCTTGCGCCGCGTACGCAGGTTTCGATGGAGATCGACCTGCACGGACAAGCGGTAGACGATGCGCTGATTATTTTAGATAAGTATCTGGATGACGCGTTTCTTTCAGGTCTTAACGAGGTGACGGTGATACATGGGCGCGGAACAGGCGTGTTGCGCAAGGGGGTGCAGGAATATTTACGTACGCATCCGCATGTAAGAAACTATCGGCAGGGGCAATATGGAGAAGGAGACATCGGCGTGACGATCGTGACGTTGAAATAGGAGACCGCATGACAGTAACAGGGGAAAGCGACGCAAAAGAAAAACCTTCAATAGCGATCAGTGCATGCCTCGCCGGTATTGCGTGCCGTTACGACGGACAGCCGAAAACAAATGTGGATGCAATGTGCCTCGTGCAGGAAAAAAAGCGGTTGCGCTGTGTCCGGAACTGATGGCGGGGTTCTTGTCGCCGCGACCTCCGGCGGAAATTCGTGGCGGAGACGGCTTTGACGTTTTAAACGGAAGCGCAAAGGTTTATAATAAGAACGGTGAAGATATTACAGACGGTTTTTTGCGCGGCGCGCAAAAGTTTATTGATCATATCCTTAAAAATGGCATAACGGAAGTATGGCTGAAAGAAAACAGCCCAAGCTGCGGCGTAAAAAAGATATACGATGGCAGTTTTTCGGGCAGGGTCGTTAAAGGATGCGGCGTTACGTGCGCATTATTAAAACAAAACGGAATCAAGGTAGTGGAGATACCGTAAAGGAGAAAACATGGCGAACCAGAATATTTTGATCATTGACGATGACAAAAACATCAGGGAAGTGGTAAAGCTTTATTTGCGCAAGGAAGGGTACGAGGTAACAGAAGCGGCGGACGGTGCGATCGGTTTTGATCTTTTTATGGGTAGACCGTACGATTTGGTGTTGCTTGATATTATGATGCCTGTGCAGGACGGGATCGAGACCATTAAGAAAATACGGGAAAAGAGCAATGTGCCTGTGGTCATGCTGACAGCGAAGGGTGATACCTTTGACAAGGTACTTTCTTTGGAGCTGGGCGCGGACGATTATGTGGTCAAGCCTTTTGATCCAAAAGAGCTTGTTGCGCGCGTGAAAGCGGTCATTCGACGCAGCACGCAGGAAGAAAAAACAGATGTTCTGGAATTTCCTGATCTAAAAATCGATATCCAAAACTATCAGGTGATCTATAAGGGCAAAGAGCTGCAAATGCCACCAAAAGAGATCGAATTGCTGCACTTTTTGGCAGCGCGTCCAAACAAGGTGTTTACGCGTGACCAGCTTTTGGAGCAGGTGTGGGGCTTTGAATACTTCGGCGATTCGCGCACAGTGGATGTGCACGTCAAGCGTTTGCGTGAAAAATTTGAGGATGACGAACCGTGGCAGATCAAGACAGTGTGGGGCGTGGGATACAAGTTTGAGGTCTGACGCTGTATGATGTGCTTCAAACTTTTCATTTTTTGTTTACATATGCACAGAAAAAAAGCAGTATAATAGGGACAGGAAAAACAAACAAAGGATAGACGGATGATCAGAACGATCTTTGGGAAAATTATGCTGCTTTTCATGGCCATTATTATGGTCTCTTTGTTCATATCAGGGATTATGATGAGCTGGGTCGTACGTAACGCATACCTTGACGATAGCGAGCAGCAAATGCTTGGCATCGCGGGAGACGTGGAGACTCTACTTTCTTTTTATAAAAGTAATTACCTGACGTTTAACCAGATGGCGGCGCAGATCCTTGTCAAGGCGGAGACAAATAAAGACGTGATCTGGATCGTGAACAGCGACGGTACGGTATGGACGGCAGCGGATCCGTGTGGGCAATCGACAGTGACCAAAGAAGAAATACAAATGTATTTTGAGGATATGCTTGTCGAGCTGCAAAAGGGGAACGCGGTCAGGGTCGTGACCGAGGAATCGAACTTTTTTAATACGCCTGTCATTACGGTGGCAAAGCCGGTGATATCGGACGGAACGGTGACAGGGTATGTGTTTGTACATAAAAAAATCAATGAACTGGAAGCCTCGCTGATGGCGATGTACCGCCAGATCGTATTGGCGGCATGTATTTCTGCTGCGCTGGGTATCATCCTGACCTATTTGTTTTCCAAATCAATGCTGCGACCGTTGTCTGTTGTTAATACGGGGGCAAAGCAGCTTGCAAAGGGACACTTTGACATCAGGTTGGATGTTTCTTCAAAAGATGAGATCGGACAGCTTGCGGACACGTTTAATAGTGTGGCGCAAGAACTTAAAAAATATGAGGCGACACGTGAAAGCCTTGTGGCAAATGTTTCCCACGAACTTCGCAGCCCGCTGACCTCCATACAGGGGTTATTGCAGGGCGTGATCGACGGGACGATCCCCAAAGAAGAGGCGGAGCACTATCTGGGTGTGGTGCTTGACGAAACCAAGCGGCTGGGATTTTTGATCAGCGATATGCTCGATCTGGCAAAAATAGAGTCCGGGCAGTTCCCTATGCAGATCGAAAAGGTGGAGTTGAACGAGCTTTTGCGCCGTACGCTGATTACGTTTGAAAGCAAGATCGAAGCAAAGAATTTGGAAGTATTCGTAGACCTGCCTGAAGAAAAGCAGTTTGTTTATGCGGATGAAAATCGTTTGAAGCAGGTACTGCATAATATTATTGAAAATGCGATCAAGTTTGTGAACGAGGGCGGGGAGCTTAAGATATACACGACGGAAAGCAAGGCGAGCGTGTTTGTGAATATCAATAATTCCGGCAATGTGATCCCACAAGAAGACCTGCCTTACCTGTTTGATCGTTTTTATAAGATAGACAAGTCGCATTCGCGAACCAAGGAGGGAACGGGGATCGGACTTTCTATTGTGAAAAATATTTTGAAAGAGCATGGACAGAAGATATGGGTCATGTCTGATGAGGAGAATGGGACAACCTTTACTTTCACTTTAAAAAAGGTATAAAATTCTTTAAAGTTTGTTCACAACTTCTTCACAAAACGCGTGTATCATGAAAATAGTAAAGGCATGAACCGAAAAGGTTTGACACAACAGGAGGAACCAACGATGGACGAGAACGGTTTTAACAATATGGGCGCAGACGGCGGGCAACCGCAAGGAGGCAATACGCCGCCATCACAGCCGCAGCCGGAGATACAGAATCCTGTATCACAATTTGCGCAGCAACAGCCTGCGCCGCCGGTATATGATGACAGTTATAATTATGAACAATCCCCCGCTCCGAAAAAGAAACGGGAAAAAAAGAAGGGGCACGGAATCGGCGGAATCATTACTGCCGTCGCTGTAGCGGGGATTCTTGTTGGTTGTCTGCTGATGGCATTTGTGATCGGACCGATCATAAATGGTGGAAACAGCATACTTCCCACATTGCCTAATCAGAAAACGGAACAACAACCGAAAAAAAGCGATGCAGAGCAAGCACCTCAGCTGGGCGGAGAATCGGCGGATATCAAGGATTCGGCGAACCCTGTAGTAGATATCGCGGAGGCGATGAAAGACAGCGTCGTCGGGATTACGACATATACCAGACAACTGGTATCGGGACAGGAGCCTGTGGAACAGGCGATCGGCGCGGGGACCGGTTTTGTGATCTCAAGCGAGGGGTATATTCTGACCAATAATCATGTTGTAGAAGGCGGAAATGTAGTGAGGGTAAAAACGTCAGACAACGAGGAGTATGTGGCAGAGATCGTGGGTCAGGATGCTGCGTCGGATGTTGCGGTTCTCAAGATAGACGGGCTCAATCTTACGGCAGCGCCAATCGGGAACAGTGATGAGCTCAAGGTCGGGGAGCTTTCCGTGGTGATAGGAAATGTGCACGGAGATACGTTCAACAATACGGTGACGGTCGGCTATGTCAGCAATGTGAATACGACGATCAGTGTCAACGGCATTACGTTGGATGTGATCCAAACAGACGCGGCAGTAAATCCGGGAGACTCGGGCGGACCGCTTCTTGATTCCAAAGGAAATGTGATCGGGATGACGACAGCAAAGCAATACTATTCCGGATTTGATGGGAGCGGAAACGCGTTGTCTTCGGAAGGGATCGGTTATGCGATTCCTATCAATAAAGCAATTGATATTGCGCAGCAGTTGATTGAAAACGGCAGTATCCCGCGTCCGGGCATTGGGCTTTCGTACGCAATGATATCGGAGGTGGACGCGAGCCTTTGGAAAACGCCGCAAGGCGCGCTGGTTGCAGATGTAACGCCGGGTGGTCCTGCCGAAAAAGCGGGAATCAAGCAAAATGATGTGATCACAGAGATCGACGGCGTGGATTTGACAACGGCGGATAAAATGCCTTCGTTTGACGGGAAGAACATCGGGGATACGATATCGGCAACGGTATGGCGGGATGGAAAAGAATATTCCGTGAGTATGACGCTGGAGGATCTCAATGGTATGGGGGCTTCGTCGCCGGAGCAAACACCGCAGGGGGGCGATAATAATCAGCTTTTCCCGGAACTTCCGTAAGCGAAAAACATTCAGAGAAATACATAAAACAAAAAACGCGGATATCCGCGTTTTTTGTTTTGCTATCGTGATTCTTTATATGAAATATGATATAATACGGTCTATGCGGAAAATATATTTGGACAATGCGGCAACAACACAGCCGCTTCCCATATGCAGTGATATTTATACAGAGTATGCGCGTGAGTTCTGGCAGAATCCGTCTGCGCTTTACGCGGATGCGACGGGTGTGCACAAGAAAGTTGACGAGGCAAAAAAGACGTTGCTGCGCGCGTTTGGTTCATCCGAACATAAATGTATATTTACGAGTTGCGGTTCAGAAAGCGCGAACATGGTTGTTCTGCGCGGTGCGCGTCAAAAGAAAAATATGAATTATGTATGCGGCGGCGCAGAGCATCCGTGCGTGGAAGAAAGCTTCAAATATCTGGCGGAGCAGGGGTATCCTGTTACATTTATCAAACCGGACAAGCAAGGTGTGATCACGCCTGCGCAGGTGGCAGAGGTCGTGGACGAGAATACCGCGCTTGTAAGTGTGATGCACGTTAATAATGAAACAGGCGCGAAAAATGATATCGAAAGGATCGCTGTGGCAGTCAAAGCGAAGAACCCGCAGGCAATGTTTTTTGCGGACGGGGTGCAGGCGTATTGCAAGGAACGGCTGAAGAGCACAGCTAACATCGACTATTATACGGTGAGCGCGCACAAGCTGCACGCGCACAAAGGAACGGGTGCGGTGTTTTATAAAGAAAATGCGCCGCTAAAACCGTATATCCTTGGCGGGGGACAGGAGGGTGGATTGCGTAGCGGTACGCAAAACACGTTGGGAATCCTTTCGTTTGCTGCTGCGGTGACCTATTTGGCGGAGAAGGTAGACGGGGAGCAGATGACCCTTGTACGCGATGCGTTTTTACAGGCATGCGATGGGATAGAGGATGTTGTGCTGCTCACGCCGAAGAATACGGAACACGCATGCAGACACATCGTCAACCTTTGTGTGTCGGGTGTACGCGGGGAAACATTATTGCATATGCTGGAGCAGCAGGGGATTTGTATTTCGACAGGGTCGGCGTGTTCGTCTAAAAAAGGGAAGAGCAGGATCGCGAAGGCACTTTCCTTAACGGAAGAAGAAGCGGAAGGCGCGATCCGCATCAGTTTCTCACCTTTTACAACAAAGGAAGAGGTGCTGATCGCCGCTGATGAGATCAAAAAAGGTGCGGAGCAGCTACGGCGGTTTACGCGGAAATAGGGGAAGAAATCATGCTATTACTGGTACGTTACGGCGAGATATATTTAAAAGGGCTCAACCGCCCCCATTTTGAGTCATTGCAGATAGGGGCGCTTCGGCGCGCGCTCAAAGATTTCCCGGATGTGAAAGTGCAAAAGGGATATGGGCGTTTTTATGCCACGGATATCAAGCAGGAAGATATGCCCGCTGTGATTGACGCGGCAAAAAAAGTGTTTGGACTGCACTCTGTATCACCCGCGAGAGAGATGGATAAGGATATGGACGCTATCAAGGAAACGATGATCCGTATCGTGCGGGAATACATGGAGCAAAAGGGAATCGAGAGCGCAACCTTTAAGGTCGCTGCAAAGCGTGCGGACAAAAGGTTTGCCTTGTCTTCCATGCAGCTTGCCGCAGAGCTGGGCGGAGTGCTTTTGGAGGCGATCCCGGGGCTTAGTGTGGACGTGCATGATCCGCAGATCACCGTACACATTGAGGTGCGCGAAAAGTGCTATGGATATGTGGACATTATTCCATGCGTGGGAGGAATGCCGCAGCGTTCCAACGGTCGCGCGATGCTTCTGTTATCCGGAGGGATCGATAGCCCGGTCGCGGGATATATGATCGCCAAACGCGGTGTGGAGCTGTCGGCGGTGCATTATCACAGTTTTCCATATACGAGTGAGGCGGCAAAACAAAAGGTGATCGATCTGGCAAAGATCGTATCGCAATATGCAGGGCGTATCAGACTGCATATCGTCAGCTTTACGGATATCCAAATGCAAATTTATGAAAAATGCCAGCATGAGATGCTTGTTATCATTATGCGGCGGTTTATGATGCGTATTGCAAGTGAGCTTGCAAAGCGTGATAACGCGCAGGCTATCGTGACGGGTGAGAGCATTGGGCAGGTGGCAAGTCAGACGATGGAGAGCATCGGTGTGACGAACAGCGTTGTCATGGATATGCCTGTTTTTCGACCATTGATCGGGATGGATAAGGTGGATATCATTGATATCGCAAACGAGATCGGTACTTACGAAACCTCGATTTTGCCTCATGAGGATTGCTGCACGGTGTTTGTGCCAAAACACCCGACCACGCGTCCCAGGTTAGAACGTATTATCGAGGAAGAAAGCATCTTGGATATTGATGCTCTGGTAAAAGAGGCGGTACAAAGCGCGGAACTCTTGCGGATAGATTAAAAAAAGGACTGCCAAGGCAGTCCTTTTTTATGTTGTCATGACATCATCTCAAGCCTTAAATCCTGCGGACGGATCCAACCAACGCGGCGGAGGATTGTCGCGACTGCCAATGTGATGACAGCGGGCAGGATGAAGTGTACGAGTGCGATCTCCAAAATGAGCATGGGAGCGGGCGTGGTAGCGCTCATGGCTGCCCATGCGCCAAACTGACCGACAAGCCCGGACGTGCCCATGCCCGCGCCGGTGGGTGTGTTTGTCATCTGGAATACCATTGTAGAGATAGGACCGACGACTGCCGAAGCGACAATGGGTGGGATCCATATCTGCGGACGGCGCAATATATTAGGTACTTGCAGCATAGACGTGCCAAGACCCTGCGCCAAAAAACCGCCCCAACCGTTCTCCTTAAAGCTCATGACCGCAAAGCCGATCATGTTGGCACAGCATCCGGCGACTGCTGCGCCCGCAGCGATGCCGCTGATGCCCATCATAATGCACAGAGCGGCAGAGCTGATGGGGAGCGTAAGCACCATGCCCACGATAACGGAAACGATGATACCCATGGGCAGAGGCGCAAGCACGGTAGCGGAATTTACGAAATCTCCCAACCAGGTCATAAAAGTGTTGAGCGGAGGTCCGACAAGCAATCCGACAAAGCACCCTGAAAGGATGGTCACAATGGGAGACACAATGATATCTACCGGTGTTTTTCCCGCCACAAGACGCCCGATTTCTGCGCCGACAAGCGCAGCGACATAAGCGCCGACAGGACCACCCATCGCGTAACCAAACGCACCTGTTGCGGCAGACGAAAAAATGATCAGGGGTTTGTTTTTCAGACCATAGGCGATCGCAACACCGATAGCTGCGCCCACGACAGGAGATTTTGCGCTCAATACTTCCGTGAACTGGGAAAGCACGGAAAGACCGGGGATGGTTGCAATCTGAGAAATGATGAGACCAATGATGAGGCTGGAGAAAAGACCCAGCGCCATTGCGCCCATACCGTCGATAAACCAGCGTTTGGCGTACTTTTTGATGGTTATTGCTGCTGTTTGATTTTCTGACATAAAAAAACGTCCTCCTAAAAAGTAAATATTGGGGATGCGCTGCGGCGCAAGACTCATATTTGCTACTTTTCAAGCGGTACGTATACCGGACACCCGCGGTTTTCGCAGGCTTCTTAAAAACGGCGTGGCTTTAACTACACGCAATAACAGTTAGCGATATTCATTATATCGAATCGTGAGGAATTTATCAAGGGGTTTTATGACGTTTGTCCGCAGACGTGATGCGGCGCTTATTTCTTTGACGTTTTTTTGGAGATGGGCAGCAGCACGGTGAAGGTACTGCCCTTGCCTTGCTCGCTCATAACGGAAATAGAACCGCCGTTTGATTCGACGATCTGCTTAACGATCGAAAGCCCGAGTCCGTTTCCTTCGTTGGAATGGGAGGTATCGCCCTGATAAAACTTCTCGAAGATGCGCGGTAAAGCTTCGGGCGCAATGCCGACGCCGGTGTCGGTAATTTCGGCGCGTACTTGCTGTTTTTCCTTTGTGAGCCGTACGCTGAGTATACCATGCTTGTGTGAAAACTTAATGGCGTTTGACAGTAGATTGATCCATATTTGCTGCAACATTTCTTCATTTCCAAGGTAAGATATGTCTTCCAGATCAATATCCAATTCAAGCTCTTTTGCGCTCCAGTTGCGTTCTAGAAGCAACAGCGTTCTACGGATCTGCTCGTCCAGCGAGAATTCTTGATCCTGCGGAGGAATCACCTGCTTTTCCAAGCGGGAGAGCTTTAACAGGTTCTCTGAAAGCTTTGAAAGGCGCGCGCTTTCACTGATGATTACATCCGTGTATTCGTCAAACTCCTCACGCGTCAGATCCTTTGTTTTTAAAAGTTGGGCAAACCCTTGAATAGACGCGATAGGGGTCTTAAATTCGTGAGATACGTTGCTTACAAAATCTTTACGCAGATATTCCATGTTTTTCAATTCGTTTGTCATTAGATTGAAGTTGTGCGTCAGCTGACCGATCTCGTCCTGTGCTTCATAATCGACAGAGATATCGAAGTTGCCCTTGGCGACTTCTTTGGTGGCGCGTGTCAGGCGTTTGACGGGCTTGGTGATGTGCGTCACGGCAAGCAGCATCAAAATAGAACCAATGCCCGCGCAAATGACAAGAACCATAAATGCGATATTACGAAAGTAAAGGACTTCGTTGTTTTCGGTGTGCGAGGTCATGACCAAATAGGAATCCCGCACCTTGAGCACGCCGAGAGGAAGGCGCTGGGCTTGTGTTTGGTCGGTAACGAAGTGGATCTGACCGGATTGAAGAGATTCCAGCTGCGCCTCGTCCATACCCGCAGGCGGGGTCATGGTCGCCGCGTCATAGATATGGATATCATAATAAGCGTTGCCGGAAATCCCGATGATCTCTTCTAACGGAAGACTGGTTTCCTCGGCGAGCTTGCTGATGCTTTTTGAGGTCGAGGACAAACGCTCTTCAATGTCCTTGATGAGCGCGCTTTGCATGAACGCGGAAACAACGACCATAGAGGCGACGCAAGCAATCAACAGGATACCAACAAAGACCATTACAAATTTGAGTTGGATGGAAGAGATGTTGCGTAAATTGATGGATGGCATAAACTTTTGTTTCATGCGTTCTTTTCCGCCTTATATCCAAGACCACGGATGGTGATGATCTTAAATTCAGGCAAATCATCAAACTTTTCACGCAGACGCTTGATGTGTACATCCACAGTACGTTCGTCAGCTTCTGCCTCCATCCCCCAGATTTCGTCCATCAACTGTTGACGTGTAAAGATCTTTTTGGGATAAGAGAGCAGCTTGAATAACAGATAAAATTCTTTTTTGGGAAGCTCGTAGGTCTGATCGTGCGCGGTAACGGTCAGAGAATCGTAATCAAGAGACACATCGCCGAATTCGAGCTTATGCTCGTTAGCGATATTTGCGCGCCGCAAAAGCGCCGCAACGCGCAATAACATTTCTTCCATGTCGAGCGGTTTGACCATATAGTCGTCCGTACCTACAAGGAATCCCTTTTTCTTGTCCTCAAATGTCTCTTTTGCAGTGACCATCAGGATGGGCAGGGTATATTCTGCCTGCCGCAGCTCTTCGGTCAACTGGTAGCCATCCATATTAGGCATCATGATATCGCTGATAATGAGGTCGATATGCTGTGTGTCAAGAATATCCATGGCCTCGTTCCCATCACCTGCGTGGTACACTTCGTAGCCCTCGCGTTCCAGATAGGTCGCCATCAGCCGTCTTAAGTTTTTATCGTCCTCAACGATCAAAATGTGAAACATATTCGTTCTCCTGCCGCTTTGCGGCGCGTATACTCTATTTCTATTATACCACTTTTTGTGAACCATAAATGAATCGTTACATAATTAATACTTGTAAAGGATTCATTTAAAACAATATTATTTGTTTAAATAAATCTGTGGCGTTTAAAAAAGTAACAGGAAATGTTAATGAAGTGTTCTAATCGCGATGAACAGTCCAAAAACACAATATCTCATAAAGGAGTGAAGCACTTATGTTACATGTAAATAAACCATTAAAGAAAGATAAAATCGTTTCGCCCAACCTCGCGGTTTTTGAAGCGGACGAGGCAATGCCCGTTAACGCTCTCAATGAAAAAGCGATTCCGGCGGAGGTAGCGTATCGCCTGATCAAGGATGAATTGATCGATGAGGGGAACGCGCGTCAGAATCTGGCGACGTTTTGTCAGACATATATGGAGCCTGAAGTCACCAAGTTGATGAGCGAGACGCTTGCGGTAAATGCGATTGATAAATCTGAATATCCGCAGATGACGGAAGTGGAAAACCGTTGTGTTAACATTATTGCAAGCCTTTGGCACGGCAAGGAAGGCGAAGCAATGGGGACATCCACGGTAGGATCGTCCGAAGCTTGCATGCTGGGCGGCATGGCAATGAAGTTCCGCTGGCGTGATCTGGCGGAAAAAGCAGGGATTGATGTGAAAGCAAAAAAACCGAATCTGGTCATTTCTTCCGGATATCAGGTATGCTGGGAAAAATTCTGTGTGTATTGGGACATTGAGATGCGCCTTGTGCCGCTTGACGAGCAGCACATGAGCATGAATATGGACACGGTGATGGATTACGTAGACGATTACACCATTGGCGTGGTAGGGATCCTCGGCATTACCTATACAGGCAAATTCGATGATATCAAAAAGCTCGACGCTTTGATAGAAAAACATAACAAGACAGCAAAGGTGCCGATCGGCATCCATGTGGATGCAGCTTCGG
>CAZBSH010000045.1:0-17910 GCA_964494645.1 uncultured Christensenella sp.
GGTGTGTGGTTCGTTTAGCGGATGTGATCGCTTATCTCGGCAAGGATAGGCAGGACGCACAGATTTTAAAGATTGGCGTTACAGAATTTTCGGAAAACAACATACTCGGTTCGACCAATTCGGATTTTATTAATAACGTTATCACAAATGTCGTGTCAAATAGTTACGGACAGCCATATATCAAGCTGGATAAGGAATATGCGGATGCGCTTGCATATGAAAAACAGGTTAATTCTAAACGGATATATGAACCGCAGGACAATAATGAGCCATATCCGACGATTCGAAAAATGTTTGAACAGGCTTACGCGAAGCTTTTGCAGGATTATATCGACGGAAACGAACATTCGCCGATATTTCGTCATCATATCAATCACGTTTTTAGTGGTTTTGCGCGCGCGGAAGGTCTGAAAAAACAATATCTGCAGGGAGAACCCAATCAGATTGTTGTCGATTATATCGCCAGTATGACGGATGACTATTTTATGGACTTATATGAATATCTTTTTCCGGGACAGCAACACTTAAATTACCAGTCTTATTTTTCTTCCAGAAACGAGAAATAGGGTTTACCGTCTGATAGCGGCGTTTAATAATAGCATAAGGTAAACCGTTTGGTTTATGGGTATTTTATTATTTATATTACGACGAGGTGAAAATGATGAAAGAAAAAGCGAATTTTTACAGATGTGAGCTGTGCGGGAATATTGTCGGGTTGATCAAGGACGGCGGCGGGGAGCTTGTCTGCTGCGGGAAACCGATGGTGAAGCTTGTTCCTAACACAGTGGATGCGGCGCAGGAAAAGCATGTTCCGATTTACGAAAAAGAAGGTAACAAGTTGAAGGTGCAGGTAGGCAGTGTGGAGCATCCGATGACGGAAGAACATTACATCGAATGGATCGCCGTGGAAACGCCTAAGCTTATGCAACGGCACGTACTCGAGCCCGGCGAAGCACCGAAGGCGGAGTTTATTGTAGACGGTGATGAGATCGAAGTATTTGCTTACTGCAATCTTCATGGATTGTGGAAAGGCTGAGAAGCTTAATAAAAATGAAGAAGCAAAAAACCGGCATCTTTGGAAGAAGAGCCGGTTTTTTGCTTCGGTATAGACATTCAGAGGTACACATAAAAAACCTCTTATCTATTTATATGCTGACGAATCATAAAATATTCCAAGATTTTTCAGGAAAGGGGAAAACCGAACATACCGCTTTCGGAATCCTGAAACAATGGGATATGGGGGGGTGCGACAGTAAAGGCAAGCTCCATGATGAGTACAGCCGCAAACAGGATAATGATCGGTATGAGCCACCTGTCAAAATCGCGTTCAGACTGATATAAGCGATAAGAAACATAAAATACAAGGATCGTCAGTACGAAGGTGAAGGTGATATCTACCGCCAGGGACTCGGCACCAAACATGCCGGTGTAGGTATAAAAAAATGTGATCATCAATAGCAGGATCAGGGACATGGAAATTGTTTTGGCGGCGAAGAAGCGACGAAAATCGGGTTTGACGATGAAGTATTCGATAATCGTGAAAAATAAAAACGGGAAATAAATAATTTTGGTATGTTCCCAAACACTTTCATTGACGGCTGCAAAAAGACCTACGAAGTGGTTGTTGCCTGACCACGCAAATAGAAAGTGAAAAAGAGGTGCAAGAATACATACAGCAATAGCCCCGATGATCTCATAGCGACGAAAATGGCGGGTATGATCGTGAGACAGCATGTTCATGAGGAATCCTCCTTATGTTTTGATGTGATATAAATACACCGTTTTTAAGAAATATATTCAGTTTTTTCATGGAATCCTTAAAGAAATTAAGATATAATAATGTCGATATAAATGTATGAAAAAGGAGAACAGAATGGGAAAGCTAGCTGAGAAATGTAAGAGCGGCGTTTTGTTATATGACGGATCAAAGGGCGTGATGCTGCAGCAACGAGGGCTTTCGGGCGGGCAGAGCGCGGAGGAATGGAACCTTACGCGCCCGGATAGGGTGCGCGACGTGTATATGAGCTATATTGCCGCCGGTGCGGATGTGATACAGACAAATACGTTTTGCGGAAATGAACCGCAGTTAAAGGCGCACGGATTGCAAGAAAAGCTTTATGAGATCAATTACGAAGGCGCGAAGCTGGCACTGTCGTGCGCGGAGGGCGGTAATACGATGGTTGCCGCGTCGATTGGTCCGACGGGATTGTTCTTCGAACCTGCAGGCGAAATGAAATTCGAGACGGCGGTGGAGTACTTCAAGCAGCAGCTTTTACCTTTAAAAGACGCGGGAGTGGGCATTGTCAACTTTGAAACGTTTACAGATTTGAATGAGATGCGCGCGGGCGTCGTGGCGGCAAAAGAGCTGGGCGGGTTAGAGATCATTGCTAATATGACGTATGAAAACGGATATACGATGTCCGGAAATACACCAGATGTATGCGCTGCTGTGTTATATGCATTGGGTGCAACATTGGTGGGGGCGAATTGTTCGGGCGGACCGGATAGTCTTTTGGGACCGCTTCAGACAATGGGGAATATCGCGCCGATGCTTTGCGCGAAACCGAATGCGGGATTGCCGGAGATGGAGTCGGGTGAAGCGGTGTTTAAACAGACTCCGGATGATTTTGCGGCAAGCGCCCAGCGTTTTGTCAATTGTGGCGTGAGGTTGCTGGGTGGGTGCTGTGGCAGCAGCGAGAAGCATATTGCCGCGCTTCGCGGAGCTATTGACGCGGCAAGCATTCCCAATATACGTGAAGCAATGGAGCAGCGGCTGGCAAGCGTATATAACAGTGTGGTTTGGGATAAGGATGTAAAGGTCGAGGAAATGAATATATGCACGGACGCGGTGTTGTCCGGCATTCGGGGAGGAGACTATTATTGCCTGATGGATGCGGTTCCGGCAGGTGCGGTGGACGCAGATGTCGTGGCGGTCGATTTTCGCGCGATGGAGATGGATTTTGATATGTGGAGTTTTGTTTCAACGTTGTCTATGTTTGTCAAAAAACCGTTGATCGTGAAGGCGGAGAACAGAGAGCTGTTAAAAGCATTCCTGCGTTGCTATGCAGGGCGTGCGGGGATCGTTGATCAAGAAGCCGCTATGTATGGCGCGATGATGGTGTAGAACGCTAAGAAAAAAGCCTTTCGCATTGTTGTGCGAAAGGCTTTTTTGATATTCCTGTCAGTCGCCAAAGCAAATGCCCATGTTTCGGGCGATGCGTATAATATCATCGTTTGCAGTGACGAGCTTTGTTTTGCCCGCAACGTTTTTTAAGGGATTCTGGGTTAATTTGTTTTTTTGCATTGCTACCGTATAGCCAAATTTTTTCTGGCAAATCAGTTCTGCCGCCTGAACGCCGAATTGTGTGGCAAGGACGCGGTCATATGCGCTGGGGCTGCCCCCGCGCTGCATGTGACCGGGAACGACCACGCGCGTTTCTGCGCCTGTCGCGGATTCGATCGCATGCGCAAGACGATCAGAAACAGAGGAATAGCCCTCGTCAACGCGCCTTTTTTGGATATCCTTGCGCTTTAAGCCCGCTTCGTCGGCACGTATGGCGCCTTCTGCCAGAGCAATGATGGAAAAGGCTTTTCCGCGTTCCGCACGTTTGGTAACAGCCTCGATTACAGCGGAACGTTCGTACGGTATCTCCGGGATCAGCACAACGTCTGCGCCGCCCGCGATTCCTGCGTACAGAGTGAGCCAGCCCGCTTTGTTTCC
The DNA here is from genome assembly GCA_964494645.1 of uncultured Christensenella sp. GTDB lineage: Bacteria > Bacillota > Clostridia > Christensenellales > Christensenellaceae > Christensenella. The sequence continues at coordinate 3,722 of CAZBSH010000045.1, forward strand.
CATCAGCTCTATGATCATGACCCGTCCGTGGCTTGCGGCAGTCGTATGGATGCGGTCGATGACGTCGGTGGCGGTATCAACCGCGGTATGAAACCCGAACGTTACATCGGTATCCCAGATATCGTTGTCGATCGTTTTGGGCAGACCGACGATGTTGAGACCTTCCTCAAAGAGAAGGTTTGCTGTTTTATGCGTTCCGTTGCCGCCCAAGGTACACAGGCAATCGAGCTTCATGGCTTCATAGTGCCTGACCATATTGGCGACCTTGTCGACATTATCTTCACCGATTTTCCGCATATCTTTGAAGGGTGTGCGCACCGTGCCGAGGATCGTGCCGCCAAGCGTTAAGATTCCGGAAAATTCCTCTTGCTTCATCAGCCGGTACTGTCCGTTGATGAGACCGGAAAAGCCATCCATAACGCCGATGATCTCTACATCCTCCATACATTCGTAGGCGGCTTTTGCCACGCCGCGAATAGCTGCATTCAGACCGGGACAATCGCCGCCGCTTGTCAGGATACCGATACGCTTTGTCATGTTCGTACACCTCCAATATTTTTTTCCCATTTGATGGTTGCGTCGAATACGGTGGTATCATCCCTTTTTCCGCAAACAAAGAAAGTATCGTCTACCTGTTTGCAAAAAAGTTCGACTTGGTCATCCATATAGGTTTCGGCAATATAATTGATGCGTAAGTCGCTCATGTGATCGCGCTGTAATGCATTTGCGTTAAAAAGCTCACATATCCAGTCCGCATATTTTGCGTTGTTCATGTGTCCGTTCATGTCCGTGTCGCTATACGTCACAGTGCGCGTACACAAATGCTCCATATCGTCCGGCATTTTGATTTTGGTGGGTTCTTCAAGAGCGATTCCATGCGCCAAATCGTGCGGATAGGTTTCGCCGATCTCTCCGGTGCGACACAAATATCGTTCGTGGATATTGAAAAGTACCCAAAGGGAAGTAGCGCGTCCAAGCTCTTCGCCTGATTCACTGAAAAACATCGTGTGGCGGATAAAAAACAGTTTGGTTGGTTTTCCCGGCCATGTCACAACGCGGATGTTTTCGGTAAGGGCGGGATATTTTATCATCTTCAGGTGAAGACGCGTGAGCATCCACGCAAGCCCTTTTTCTTCAACAAGATCCGCACGACCCGCGCCAACGGCGATCGCGTGGTCTTCCGCAATCTCCTGCATGCGCGTGAGGATGGCGGAAGGGCGCCAAACGCCTTTCAAATCGACGTCGAGCGCACGAATGGTATATTCCTGTTCCAGCTTTGTAATCATGGGGGGCTTGTCCTTCCTGATGAAATGCTATTTTTCTTGCGCAAGCACCATATCGAGCGTAGGGATGGAGCCGGCAGCGCCTTTTTTGGAAACGGTAATGGAAGAGGCGCGTGCGGCGAGGCGCAGTGTATCTTCGATGGGCAAACCGCCGGAAATTCCATATACAAAATAACCGAGAAACGTGTCTCCGGCGGCGGTGGTATCGACCGCTTTGACGGGGAAGATGCCCTGCGAATATATTTTATTTCCATCATAATACCGCGAGCCTTCCGAACCTAAGGTCATGAGGATATTTGCGTTCGGATATTTTTCGGCGATTGTGGGAATGATATCCTCAATCACGTCCGTACCCGCAATCTGCGCGCCTTCTATTTCGTTTACGATAAAGTATTTGACCTTTTCTAGGGGCAGCTCGTTGATGGTCGGATCGATGGGGGAGGGGTTCAAAACAATATTCATCCCTTTTTCATATGCCCGGTCGATCAGATAGGAAATATCATTGAGTTCATTTTGCAAAAGAAGAAAATCGCCCGCTTCAAAATGCGTAAGCGTTTCATCCATTTGCTCCTTGGTGATTTGGCGGTTGGTGCCACCGAAAACGATGATGCAATTTTGACCGTTCGGATCGACCTGAATGACCGTATGACCGGAAGGCGCGTCATTACGCCGCAGCACAAGGTCGTCATTGATACACGCTTCCCTGAGCGCTTGGATCAGGATATCGCCGTCGCTGCCTACGCTGCCTGCGTGATATACGTCCGCACCTGCTTTTTTGGTTGCAATGGACTGGTTAAGCCCTTTGCCACCCGCAAAAATGTTGCGGTCAAGGGAAGTAATGGTTTCACCCGGGGTAACAAAATGGGGGACGTCGTATACATAATCTACATTCAGAGAACCAAAGTTTAACACTTTCATGCTGTTTACCTCACACACTTAGTAATTTATTAAGAAATGCTCTGATACGTTCTTCTTTGGGATTGACGAGGAGCTCTTCGGGGGTGCCGCGCTCAAGAACGCGTCCTTCATCCATGAAAACAACGCTGTTTGCCACTTCTTTGGCAAAACCCATTTCGTGCGTTACAATGAGCATCGTCATATGTTCTACCGCAAGTTCTTTGATGACTTGCAGCACCTCTCCCGTAAGCTCAGGGTCAAGCGCGGAGGTCGGCTCATCGAAACAAAGGATATCAGGATCCATCGCAAGCGCGCGTGCGATGGCAACACGTTGGCTTTGACCGCCGGAAAGCTCGCAGGGATATGCGTCCGCGCGATCCCTAAGACCGACCTTGCCAAGCAGGTCAAGCGCTTCGCTCTCTGCCTGTTCTTTGCTTTTTTTATCAACGCTTGTGGGTGCGAGCGTTAAATTTTGCAGCACATTCAGATGGGGGAACAGATTAAAGTTCTGAAAAACCATGCCAAGATGCAAGCGGGCTTGCGTCAGATCTTCATCCTTCAAATATTGTGTAACGCCGGATACCTCTTGGGCAATTGTTGTGCCATCAAGAATGATTGTTCCTCTTTCCGCCCGTTCCAGACAATTGATACAGCGAAGAAGGGTGCTTTTGCCGGAACCGGAAGGTCCAATTATGGCAAGTACTTCACCTTTCTCGAGAGACAGGTCGATATTTTTGAGTACTTCGGACTTTCCGAAGCCCTTGCATAACCCTTTGACTTCCAATATACTCATGCGATTCACCTTATATCCTGTAATAGTTCATACGTTTTTCGATCTTCTTTAGCACGATCGTTACCACCGCGTTGATCGCCAGATAGAAGATCATTGCTACGACGAGGGGCATGATCGACACTTCGCGGTTTGCCGCAGAATAAGCGATCTGGAGAAGGTCGCCGATCGCAATGATGCTAACGAGCGCGGTATCTTTGACAAGGTTGATGACCTCGTTGCCAAGTGAAGGCATCACAATTTTGAATACTTGCGGAATGATAATCTTGCGCATCGTGACACCTTTGGAGAGACCAAGAACGGAAGAGGCCTCGTATTGTCCGCGGTTGATGGACTGGATGCCTCCGCGAAAGATCTCGCTGTAATAAGCGGTGTAATTCAACACAAAAGAGATAAGCGCGGATTCAAAACGTCCGAGACGAAATTCTGCGCCCAATGTCGTAAGCAGAAGATTGACACCGAAATACAAAAAACATACCTGCAGGATGAGCGGCGTTCCACGCATAATAGTGACATATACCGTGTATAAACCTCTGCCAAATTTACTTTTGCTCAGGCTGGCCTGCGACCCGAAAAACCCAAGCGGGATAGAGCAGGCGAGCGTCAATGCAAAAAGAGCGAGTGTGACACCCAAACCGTTTGCAAGCTCTGGAAAAAAACGAAAGAAGCTTTCCATGCAATTACTCCTCAATCAAAATCATTATTGGTGTGAAAAAATCGGACAGTATTATTATACTGCCCGATTTATGTATTTTCAATCATTCAAGCCAAGTTTAGAAGGTTGTTACATCTCTTCCAAACCATTTGTTGCTGATTTCAGCGGCTGTGCCGTCTTCCTTCATTTGTTTCAGAGCTTCCATCACAGCATCATGAAAGGATTGATCACCTTTTCTAAAGCCAATGCCGTATTCTTCGGGAGCAAGCGTTTCGGAAAGGATCTCGTATGCGCCTTCTTGCTTGCTGGAGTAGTAATCCGCAACAACGGAGTCTACCGCAACCGCGTCTACCTGTCCGTTGGAAAGATCCATCAACGCCATGACATTGTCTTTGAATTTAATCATTTCGCCAACCGAAGCGGCAAAATCAGCATTTGCCTCAACAGCCTCCTGTGCGGAAGAACCGTCTTGCACGCCCAGGCGTTTGCCTGCCACATCTGCTAAGGATTTGATATCAGATCCCGCTTTGACGACGATCACCTGTGCGTTGCCCATATAAGGTTCGCTCATCAAAACTTTTTCCTTACGTTCGTCAGTGATCGTATATCCGTTCCAGACCACGTCGATATTGCCGGTGCTGAGTTCCATTTCCTTGGAGTTCCAGTCGATCGCCTGCAGCTTTACGGTAAGACCCATATGTTCTGCGACGGCTTTCGCCATATCTACGTCAAAGCCGGTCAATTCACCGTTTTCGTCCTTAAAGCCCATGGGGGGAAAGCTGATGTCCATACCCATGACAAATTCGCCTTTATCCTTGATTTTCTGCAAAGAATCATCTGATGCGGCTGCTGCGTCCAAAGAAGCGGAAGCGGATGCCGTATTTTCCGCCGAAGCGCTTTCGCCGGGCGTTTGTGCGGCAGGCGCGCAGCCGATGAAGCTGATTGCGGCAAATACAATGACAAGAGTTAACAGTAATATTTTTTTCATGAATGAAATCTCCTCTGTAAAAAATTTATCGTAATAAACACATTATAATTCATTGTGCTAAATTAGTAAAGGGGTAAATTGCTGATGGATATGTTTGTTGTAAGCATAGTCGATGGTAATCGTACGGGAATTGCCGACGACAGCAAAATGAGAAATATAAAAACGCGATCCTTTTATAAGGATCGCGTTTTGTGGATTGATTTATACCTCGTCGGAATAATTATCGAAGTAACCTTGTACCAATACGACGGGAGTCCCTTTGTCGCCGCTGCCTGATGTTAAGTCGCACAGCGAACCGATCAGGTCTGTTAATTGGCGGGGGGTTGTACCCTGTGAAGCCATTGAACCTTTCAGGTCCCCATCCTTTTTCAGGATATGCGCGGTAATCGCTTTTTGCAGTTCCTCACCGGAAAGACCGGCAAAATCGTTGTCAGCCAGATATTTTAATTTTAACTCGTTGGGTACGCCTTCCAGCCCGGGAGTATAGCCGGGGGAGACGACCGGGTCGGCAAGCTCCCAGATTTTTCCGACAGGATCTTTGAATGCGCCGTCGCCGTAAACCATCACTTCGACTGTTTTGCCCGTTGCTGCTTTCATTTTTTGCTGTACACTCGTGACAAATTTGTCGCACTCGCGCGGAAAGAGTTTTACCGTTGTTTCTGTAGATTTGTTTGAGCCAAGCAGACCGTAATCGGGGTTGTAGCCGCTGCCGTTTACCGGCTTGTTCAAAATATCGCACAACGTATATACCTTTTGCGCGCCTGCTTCTAATAACTTGCGTTTGCTGCGCTCACGCGTATGGATATCGCAGCACAATATGTTTTTGGTGTAATCCAAGATCACAGTCGGATTGTTCGCAAATACAAATTCGACCTCTGCGCCTTCTTCGTTGATCACGGATGCGTAATATTCCACATAGTCCATGCCCGTGAAAGGGTGGAGATTCACGCCAAAAAGCTCACGATATTTTTTTAAATCGAGCACATCCGTCCAAGGATTCACACCTTTCTCATCAAGCTGGTCTAAAGAAATCAGATGGTTGCCGACTTCGTCTGACGGATAGCTGAGCATCATGACGATTTTTTTTGCACCGCGCGCGATACCGCGTAAGCAGATCGCAAAACGATTGCGGCTGGTAATCGGGAAAATAAGACCGATCGCTTCGTCGCCAAACTTTTCGGTTATGTCGGCAGCAATATTGTCAACCGAAGCATAGTTGCCTTGCGCGCGCGCTACAACAGCTTCTGTTACGGCGATGACGTCGCGATCTTGTATTGCAAAACCGACATCACAAGCGCTTGCAGCCGCCAGTATGGAATCCGTTACCATTTGAGCAAGGTCGTCGCCCTGTCGGATGATCGGGGTACGGATCCCCCGGGAAATGGTTCCTACTAATCTAGACATAAAAATCCCACCTTTTTTACGTATCGTAAAATAATACGCTTTTTTGGAATAAACCTTAAATATTATAGCAGAAAAAGGAAATACGCTCAATACATATATCAAAAACACAAAACAGAAAGAAGGCGGCTTTGCAAACATTTGTTTTTTTTGTATAATGAAAATAATCTGATTTTCAGAAAGGGAGTATGTAGTTTTGAAAGCAAAAGAATTTTTACGAAAACATGGAATGGGATATGAGACGATTGTGCTGGAAAACGAGATCGACCGGTATATCGATGAGATGAAGAAGGGGTTGTGCGGACAGCCGAGTTCGCTGTTGATGCTGCCTTCTTATATTGCTTTGAAAAATGATGTGCAGCGCGAAAAGCCTGTGCTGTGTGTGGATGCGGGAGGAACAAATCTGCGTATCACTGTGGCGCAGTTTGACGCTGAAGGGAAGTTTAACACGGGAGAGGTGTTTCGCTATATTATGCCCGGTGTGAAAAAAGAGCTAAGCGCACAGGAATTTTTTGACGCATTGGCAGAGCTGATATTCCCGCTGACAAAAATCACAGCGGAGATTGTGATTTCTTTTGCGTATCGTGCAAAAACACTTGAAAATATTGATTGTGAAATTGTAGATATCACAAAGGAAGTAAAGGTAAAGGGGGCGGGCGGTAAGCTGCTTGGCAAAGAAATATGCGCCAGTCTTGCAAGGTTGGGAGCACCAGAATGCAGCGTGATCGTCCTGAACGATTCGGTCGCGACGGCGCTTGCCGGAAAGGCTGAGAAGCTTACGGAGGGTTACGGCTCTTTTACGGGAACGATCCTTGGTACGGGCAGCAACAGTTGTTATATGGAGACGATTGGCAATATCAAAAAAATGAACGGACACCGGCCTGACGGTGTGACGGTCGTTAACGCGGAAGCAGGAAGCTATGATAAGCTGGTGCGCAGCGATATTGATATTGCTTTTGACAGCAGCCTGCAAAATCCCGGAGTCGGCGTATTTGAGAAAATGACAAGCGGCGGGTATCTGGGGAATTTGTGCGGGTTTACTCTGCGCGCGGCAAGCAAGGAGGGCGTGTTTGAAAAACCGTTTGACGCACAGCTTGACACCATGCAGGTGAATGAATTTTTAACAGACAGATCAGGTATTCTTGCAGAGCATTTTACGAGTGGGGAAGATCGAGATGCGGCGTACGAAATATTGCTGAATTTGACAAAGCGCGCGGGACGGTTGCTCGCGTTGCAAATGGCGGCGATGGCAATCAAGGCATGCAAGGCGAATCATCGTGTATGCATGACGATCGAGGGAACGACCTATGAGAAGATGTTTGGGTTAAAGCACGAGGCGCTTAGTACGCTGCTGCCGTTTTTGCAGGACAGGGAAATTGAGGCGGACGTGATCAGCGTAGACATGGCAGTATTAAAGGGATGTGCAATCGCAGGATTATCCAGATAAAATCCGGATTAATATTCCTAAAAGAGGGTATTTATAATATAATAGAAAGACTTCTGACCGCAAGGAATGATTCTGAACGGAAGGACGGCTGGTAACACGATTGTTTTGTGCTGTTCTTTTGTATTCAAAGGAACAGCATTTTTGTTTGGGGAGAAAATATGGCGAAATACGAATTTGGAAAGCATGTACTGGATACGCAAAAGCCTGACTTAGGCACGATTGCCGCGATTTTACAGGACGACGCAGCGGATGAAGCACTGTTTGCGGCGGCGAACGATGTGAAAAAAAGAGAATACGGAAATCTTGTATTTGTGCGCGGGATCATCGAGTTTTCTAATTATTGTCGTTGTACGTGTGCGTACTGCGGCATCAATGCATATATGGACAAGGTGACGCGTTATCGTATGCTGCCTGATGAGCTGGTAGACGCGGCAGCAGAGGCGGCAAAAGTATATCGTACCGTTATTTTACAAAGTGGAGAGGATATGTTTTATACGGCGGATATGCTCGCGGACATTGTTGCGCGCATCAAGCGGCGTGCACATTGTGCGGTTACGCTTTCTGTTGGAGAACGGACGCTTGCGGAGTATAAGCTGATCCGTGAGGCGGGCGCGGACCGTTTTTTGTTAAAGCATGAAACGGCGGATGCGGCTCTTTATCAATCGCTGCACGGTGTACCGCTTGAAAATCGGTTACAGGCGCAGCGAAGGCTAAAGGCGCTTGGTTTTGAACTGGGGGGAGGCTTTATGGTCGGGCTGCCCGGGCAAACGGATGATATTTTGGCGCGCGACTTACTGACGTTGAAAGAAGAAGGAGTGGAAATGGCGGGGATCGGTCCGTTTATCGCGCATCCGGATACGCAGATCGGGCAGGCGCGGGACGGCGACGCGCACAAGACGTTAAAAGTGCTTGCGTTGGCGCGCTTGCTGCTTCCGCGGTGTCATCTGCCATCGACAACGGCGCTTAATGTGAAAGGTGGTATGCGCGACGCGTTGCTGTGCGGAGCAAACGTTATCATGCAAAAAGCGACACCCTTTGCGTTTAGAACGTTATATGATATCTATCCGGGCAGGGACGCACAGAACGTACCGCTCAAGGAACAGTTTGAAGAATTGGAACAAAGGCTTGCTGAGCTGGGGCTCAGAGCAGAATAGAGAGGAAGAACAATGGCTTATAATGTAAAAGGTATGACGGCGGCGGAATTTATGGATCATACGGAGATTGAGCGCACGCTCATCCGGGCAAAGAAGAGGGCACAGGATAAAGAAGAGGTAGGGCGTATTATTGCAAAGGCTCGCGAGTTTGATGGTTTGACACACGAAGAGGCATCTACGCTTAGCTTTGTGACGGACGATACATTGATTGAAGAAATGTTTGCGGTGGCAATGGATATCAAAAAGCATATCTATGGAAACCGCATTGTGATGTTTGCGCCGCTTTATTTATCTGATTATTGCGTGAACGAGTGCCGTTATTGCGGCTACCACTATTCTTCGTGCATGGAGCGTAAAAAGCTGACGCAGGAGGAGATCGTGCAGGAAGTGAAGGCGCTGGAAAAGATGGGACACAAACGCCTTGCGCTGGAAACGGGAGAAGACCCCGTCAATAATACGATGGAATACTTATTGGAGAGTATCAAGACCATTTATTCTATCCACTTCGACAATGGAGCGATCCGCCGCGTGAATGTCAATATCGCCGCTACGACGGTGGAGAACTATGCGAGGCTTAAGGAGGCGGGGATCGGAACATATATCCTGTTTCAGGAGACATACCACAAGCCGACGTATGAATATCAGCACCCTAAGGGACCGAAGGGTGATTACGAGTACCATACGACCGCGCATGACCGCGCGATGCAGGGCGGAATAGATGATGTCGGTCTTGGTGTATTGTATGGACTTTACGATTGGAGATATGATCTCGTTGGACAAATTATGCATGCGGAGCATTTAGAGGAAGTGTTTGGCGTGGGACCGCATACGCTTTCCATGCTGCGCATCCGTGACGCGGGAGATGTGAAAAAAACAGATTATGAGCACGCAGTCAGCGATGACGATTTTAAAAAGATTGTGGCGATTTTGCGTATGACAGTGCCATATACAGGCATGATCCTTTCGACACGAGAGGGCGGAGAATTCCGCGACAGCGTGATTAAGCTCGGAATATCGCAGGTGAGTGCGGGCAGTGCGACGGGTGTGGGAGGCTACACGATGGGTACACAGCAGCCACAGTTTGAGATTGAGGATCACAGGACACCGATTGAAATGACAAAAGAATTGATTCGGGACGGATATATCCCAAGTTTTTGCACAGCGTGTTACCGGCAGGGAAGGACGGGCGATCGATTTATGCGCCTTGCAAAAACGGGGCAAATCAGCAATATCTGTCAGCCAAATGCGTTGATTACTTTAAAGGAATACGCGGCGGACTATGGCGACGATGAATTTAAGCGGATGTCGAACGTGCTGATCGAGGAGCAATTGAAGCGGATTCCCAACGATACGGTGCGGGAAAAAGCGCGCGAATATATCGATAAGATCGAAGCGGGCGAACGAGACTTCAGGTTTTAAGGAGAAGGTAATGTCGGGATTGAATGAAACGCCGCGTGCGAATCGTTTGCACATAGCGTTTTTTGGTAAGACAAACGCAGGAAAATCGAGCGTGATCAACGCGATCACAGGACAGGACATCGCGCTTGTATCAAGCGTTGCGGGAACGACAACAGATCCTGTCTATAAGGCGATGGAATTGTTGCCCGTGGGTCCGGTTGTGTTTATTGATACGGCGGGGTTGGATGACAATACGGAACTGGGGCGGGAACGCATCAAAAAAACGGATGAGGTCATTGACAAAACGGATATCGCGGTATTTGTGATACGCCACGGTGACACAGCGCTTGATGTGGAACACGATTATATGCGAAGGCTGGAAGCGAGAAATACGCCGATGCTCGTCGCCTATAATATATTTGAAGGAAAAGAGGCGCGCGAGGCAGTGCCTGTCGGCGAAAGGTCTGTTGTGATAAACGCAAAAACCGGTGAGGGTATCGATCGGCTAAAACGGTTGATCATTGATAACGCGTCGCAAGACGCAGAGCGATCGCTCACGGGTGATATGGTAAGCGCGGGAGATGTCGTTGTGCTGGTAATGCCACAGGATATACAAGCGCCCAAAGGCAGGTTGATTTTGCCGCAGGTACAGGTAACACGGGATCTGCTTGATAATGGATGCAGGGTGGTGTCTGTCAAAACGGAAGATCTTGCGCCCATGCTTGCCGAATTGAGGCATCCGCCAAAACTTGTGATCACGGATTCACAGATCTTCCAATATGTCAACGAACATTTGAGCGCGGAGATCGCGCTGACGTCTTTTTCTATGCTGATGGCAAAGAATAAGGGAGATATTGAAGCGTTTGTAAAGGGAGCGCGTTCGATTGCCGCTCTCAAGCCGGGAGACCGTGTGCTGATCGCGGAGTCGTGTACACATCATGCGCAAAAAGGAGATATCGCGCGGGAGAAATTGCCGAATTGGCTCAATAAGTATGTGGGAGGAGATTTGATTTTTGAAAATACGGCGGGATACGGGTTCCCTGAGGATATTGAGAAATATAAATTGATCGTCCATTGCGGCGGGTGCATGATCAACCGTAAAAATATGCTTTCCAAGATAGAACAGGCAAAAAAGGCGGGGGTGCCAATCACTAATTTTGGTGTGGCGATCGCATTTCTTAATGCAATGCTTGACCGTGTGGTTTGGTAAACAAATGTTAAAATTTGGATAGGTACGGTTTACAAATATTATGGAATGCCGTATAATTAGTTGCATAAATCGGATGTGTAAAAGCGCGTCCGGAAACCGGGAGGCATAAGAAAATGATTCTTATGAAAATCAAAGGCGGCGGGACGATCAAAATCAAGCTCGACGAGAATGCTGCCCCGAAAACAGTAGAAAATTTCAAAAAACTTGTGACAGAAGGGTTCTATGATGGTCTCACTTTTCATAGGGTCATCAAAGGATTTATGATACAGGGCGGTTGCCCGAACGGAACAGGGACAGGAGGTCCGGGCTATTCCATTGAAGGCGAATTTTTGTCGAACGGAATTGATAATCCTTTGAAACACAAACGCGGAGTTCTTTCGATGGCGCGCAGTATGGAACCGAATTCCGCAGGTTCTCAATTTTTTATCATGCATGCGGACGCACCGCATCTTGACGGTCAATATGCAGCATTTGGAAAAGTAGTCGAGGGAATGGAGATCGTGGATGAGATCGCTTCCATGAAGACGGATTTCTCGGATAAGCCGCTCGCGGACATTGTGATTGAGAAAGTTACTTTGGAAGAAGAAAAATAGAATAGCGATAAAATCAAAAACCATCGCATGGGCGGTGGTTTTTTTTCTTAATATAAAAAATTAATGAAGTGGGGAATGAGTGCCGGAAAATGTACAAAATATTAAAAAAACATGAATAAAACTTTACAAATCTTACTGTTTGTGGTAAAACTAGATACGTTGGCTTGCGTTAGCAGGGCGACCGACAGAAATTAAATATAGAAAGACTGGTGATTTGTTGAGTACCACACAACGATTGAAGAATGGATTGATCCTGTTAGGAACATTCTTCTTGATTACGATTCTGATGCTTGTCAGCACGGTACCCGCATATGCGGAGGAACTGCCGGCTGAGACGCAGATGACATCGGAGGAAGCGCATGTGGAAGGACAAACGATTGAAACACAGCAAAGCATGACGATCATAAGAACAGAAGTAAAGGACATCCCGGCGGAAAACGGGGGAACGGTATCGGTATTGGAATCAGGAGCGGAGGTTGTCGTTTATATGACGAATATAAACGACAAATGGAACGCGATCATGATCGGCGACGATATTCGCTACATCCCGACGGAGACCACGGCGCTGACCGCTTCGGCTTATGAGTATGAATATGGTTCAGACCTGACAAGATTGACGGCGTACGGCGCAGATCAACTGGAGTTGATCCTTGCCGGTACGCAGTTGGCAGGGCTGGGAGAGACATTCGCCGCGATGGAAGCAAGGTACGGTGTAAACGCACTTTTCCTTATCAGTATCACAAAGCAGGAAAGCGGCAGCGGGGCAAGCTCGCTGGCGCGCAGGCAGAATAACCTCGGTGGACTGAAAAATGGCCGTGGCGGATACATGGTTTTTGATACCAAGGCAGATTGTGTAGAGTATATGGCACAGTTGCTTGGGACGAAATATCTGACAGAGGGCGCAAAGTTGTACTCCGGTAAAACGGTAAAGGATGTGGCGCGCAGATATTGCGAACAGTCCTCGTCGTGGACGGCGGCGATTGAAAACCTGATGAAGGAAGGCTATAACCGCATCATCAAAACTGCATAACAAGATCAGGAAAAAGCCGGTGAGCATACCTATTGCTGCCGGCTTTTTTTTACACGCATTTTACATAATGTGCGTTGTGATTTTACATTCACCCCTTATAATGCAAATGTACAAAAAAGTTAACCTTTTAAATTTAACATAACAAGGAGAACAAAAAATGAAAAAATTGGTCATGGTAACAGCGCTGGCTCTCGTAGCCATATTTGCTCTTGTAGGCTGCGGCGGTAATCCTGCGGCACAGGAACCTTCGCAAGCTCCGGCGGCAAGTGAATCAGTAGCGGCGGCACCGTCTGAATCGGCTGCGGCGAGTGAGTCGGCAGCATCCGCTGCAGCAGTTTCCGGCAAGGTGCAGATGTCCGGATCCACTTCGATGGAAACCATCGCAAACGCGCTCAAAGAAGCGTTCATGGCGAAATATCCTGATGTAACGGTGGATGTACAGCTTGGCGGTTCTTCCGTAGGTGTGAAAGACGTACAGGAGGGCAAATCCGATATCGGCAATGTTTCAAGAGAGCTGAAAGCGGAAGAAACGGGAATCAAAGAAAACAAAATGGCGATCGACGGTATTGCAATCGTTGTTAATCCGGCAAACAAGGTAACGGATATTACCAAAGAAGACCTTGCAAAAGTATATACCGGCGAGATCAACAACTGGAAAGACCTTGGCGGAGATGATCAGCCGATCGTAGTGATCGGACGCGAAGCATCCTCCGGTACGCGCGGCGCATTTGAAGAATTGCTGGATGTCGCGGACAAGTGCAAATATGCGCAAGAGCTCAATGAGACGGGCGCAGTTAAGACAGCAGTGTCCGCAACGCCGTCAGCGATTGGTTACGTATCATTAGAAGCGCTTGACGACACGGTGATCGCGCTGAATGTGGATGGCGCACCGGCAACAGAAGAAGCGATCAAGGCAAATGAATATCCGCTTTCCAGACCTTTCCTCATGGTAACAGCGGAGGGGGAGCTTCGTCCTGAAGTACAGGCGTTCCTCGACTTCGTGATGGGCGCGGAAGGACAGGCAATCGTAGCGGATAATAAGCTGATCTCGATTTCATAAAATTTTTCCTCCAAGATTTAACCCAAAGAGGCGCAGGGAACCCCGCGCCTCTTTGGGCAGTTATAGGCGGTCTTATAAGGAGCATACTATGGAACATATAACAATCATGGGTGGCAGAAAGACCAAAAGCGCCCTTGAAAAAACAATGAAAGGCGTTTTTATCGTTTGCGGGGCGTTTGCCGTAGTAGCGGTACTGGTGATCACGGTTTATATGGTCATTTCCGGCGCGCCTGCCATGTTCACCATTGGTCTGAAAGACTTTTTATTTGGGACGCAGTGGGCG